>JASCOI010000159.1 GCA_029959665.1 Microbacteriaceae bacterium PS02333 | reverse complement strand
TGGATTGTGTTTTGCGCGGGGGGGGGGCCACGCTGGGGGGTCGCCCCCTTGGGGGGGCCCCGCCCTCGCCCGGGTGACGATCGAGCAGCAGCAGACCGGAGCGCAGCAGTCGGCCGGAGCGCACCAGCAGACCGGAGAGCCGCAGCAGACCGGAGCGCAGCAGCCGACCAGCAGACAGGACGCGACCAGCTGACGGACAGGAGGCTCGGTGCCAGCCGACACCGAGCCTCCAGTCCGACGGTCCACAAGTCAGAAGTCGGTGCCCCGGCTCACCGACTCCCACGCGTCCACCTCGGCGCGCAGCGCATCGAGCGCCGCGCGGAAACCGTCGGACGCGTCGTTGCCGAGCAGCAGCATGTACGGGGTCTCGTCGGCCTCGACCGCGGTGATCAGCGCCTGCGCTGCCTTCGCCGGATCGCCCGGCTGCGTCCCGTGCACCGTGTCGTGCTCGATGCGGCGTTTGCCGGCGGTGTCCGCGTAGGCCTCGATCGGCGTGGCGGACTGGGTCAGGGACCGCCCGGCGAAGTCCGTCCGGAACGCTCCCGGCTCCACGACCATCACGTCGATGCCGAGCGGCTGGACCTCTTTCCGGAGCGACGCGGACAGGGCCTCGGTCGCTGCCTTGACCGCCGAGTAGAAGCCGGAGCCCGCGGGGGAGATCCGCGCTCCGATCGACGAGATGTTCACGATCGTGCCGGTCCCGCGCGCCCGCATGCCGGGCAGCACGGCCTGGACGAGCCGGGTCGGCCCGAAGACGTGCGTGTCGAAGAGGCGCTGGACGGCCTCCGGCTCGCCCTCCTCGACGGCGGCGCGGTACCCGTACCCGGCGTTGTTCACGAGCACGTCGATCCGACCGAAGCGCTCCTCGGCGGCAGCGACCGCGGCGGTCACGGCGGACGGGTCGGTGACGTCGAGCGACAGGGCGAGGGCGCGATCGGGTGCGGTGTCGGCGATGTCCTGCACGCGCGCAGCGTCGCGCGCGGTGACGACGACGGACCCGCCAGCGGCGAGCACCGCCTCGGCGAAGGCCCGCCCGAGTCCGGTGGAGCAGCCGGTGATGAACCATGTGGTGTCGGTCATGTCCCCCATGCTGGCGCGCAGCGGGGGTCCGAGACGGGTTCCGCTGGTACCTGCCTCGCTCCCGGGTGCAGCACGTACCCTTCTCGCCATGGGTATCGACGTGCGCAGCGAGATCCGCGACTTCCTGTCCTCACGACGGGCGCGGATCACTCCGGACCAGGCGGGCATGCCCTCGTTCGGCGGTGGTGTGCGTCGCGTGCCCGGGCTGCGGCGGCACGAGGTCGCGATGCTGGCCGGGGTCAGCGTGGACTACTACACGCGGCTCGAACGGGGCTCGCTCAAGGGTGTCTCGGACAGCGTGCTCGACGGACTCGCGCGGGCGTTGCAGCTCGACGAGGACGAGCGGACGCACCTGTGGGACCTCGCCCGGCTCGCCAACTCCGGCGTGAAGACCATGCACAAGACGATGCCGACCCGGATCCGCCCGGGCGTGCAGCGACTCCTCGACGCGATCACCGGTGCGCCGGCGTGGGTGCGGAACGAGCGCGGGGACGTCCTGGCGGCGAACGAGCTCGGTCGGGCCCTGTACGCGCCGATGTTCGCGGGACCCGGTCGCCCGGTGAACTCCGCGCGCTTCACCTTCCTCGACCCGGCAGCCCGGACGTTCTTCATGGACTGGGCGCAGACGGCGCGGGACTCGGTCGCGATCCTCCGTGCGGCAGCGGTGGCGAACCCGTGCGAGCCGGGCCTCGTGACGCTCGTCGGGGAGCTCTCCACCCGCAGCGAGGAGTTCCGCACCTGGTGGGCCGAGCACGACGTCCGCATGCACCGGACCGGCAAGAAGCGGATCGACCACCCCGTCGTCGGTGCCCTCGAGCTCGACTACGAGGCACTCGAACTCGTCGCCGACCCCGGCCTGACGATGTTCACGTACAGCGCGGAGCCCGGTTCGCCGTCCGAGCGCTCGCTGGCGCTCCTCGGCACCTGGGCCGCGACGGAGCGGGCGGAGCAGTACGCCGCCCTGCGCGAGTCCGAGTCCGAGTCGATCGACTGACGCGGGCGCTCGTCGCAGCCCGCAGCCCGCTGCCCGCTGCCCGCTGCCCGCTGCCCGCTACGCGGAAGGACCAGGCGACGCCGGTGCGTCGTCGTCGTCGCCATCGTCGTCGAACAGCGCCGGGTACTTCAGGCGCTCGATGCGCAGCACACGCTCCTGCGCCGACAGCCGCAGCACCCGGATCGCAGCGAACACGAGCACGATGAGCGCCACGGTGAGCACGGCGAGTGCGAGCAAGAAGAGCACGTACGGAATGAACACGATGCTGTAGCCCCCGTCGATCATGCGTCGACCCTATCGGCACCCGCGTCGCGCCCCGCCGTAGGCTGAGCACGTGACCAGGACTGCGGACGGCTCGGCAGGGGACGCCGACTACGGCACGATCGGCGCCGGCTACGGCAGGTACCGCCGACCGGAACCCACGTTCGCCCGGGCCATCGCGAAGGCCCTCGGCGATGCCCGCACCGTCCTCAACGTCGGCGCAGGAGCCGGTTCGTACGAGCCCAGGGACCGCGACGTCACGCCGGTGGAGCCGTCGGAGTCGATGCGGGCGCAGCGCCCTGCGGAGCTCGCGACGGCGATCGACGCCACCGCCGAGGACCTGCCGTTCGCGGACGACACCTTCGACGCCGCGATGACGACGTTCTCCGTGCACCAGTGGACCGACCTGGAGCGCGGCCTCGCCGAGGTGCGCCGGGTCACGAGGGGCCCGGTCGTCGTGCTCACGTGCGACCCGACCCGCGTCGAGGACTACTGGCTCGCCGAGTACGCCCCCGACGTGATGGCGACGGAGGCCCGTCGGTACCCCGCGCTCGACCGCATCGCCAGCGCCCTCGGCGGTGACGTCGAGACCACCCGCATCCCGATCCCCTTCACGTGCGTCGACGGGTTCTCCGAGGCCTACTACGGCCGACCGGAGCGGCTCCTCGACCCGGGTGCCCGCAAGGCGAACTCGGCGTGGTCCTTCGTCGACGAGATGAGCGCGGCCCGCAGCGTCGCCGCGCTCCGGACCGCGCTCGAGACCGGCGCGTGGGACGCCCGCCACGGCGCCCTGCGCGTCCAACCCTCGTACGACGGCTCGCTCGTGCTCTTGACAGCGGCTCCTAGACTGGTCGGATGAGCATCCGTTCCGAGGAGGTCGTCGGCGCCCACAGCGCCGGCATCAGGGCCTGAAGCCCCCGGTCGTGTCCGTCGGACACGGCCACCGTCGTCGTGCACACGGCGTCGACCCTCCTCCAGAACACCCGCTCGGTGCGGCGCATCCACGCGCCCCGAGCGGCTCGACCGAAACGGTTCACCATGCTTCCCATCAGCGAGAAGACCATCCGCGCGTCCTTCGTGAACGCCTCCCGCAAGGAGACGAGCGACATCACCCTGCCCACCGACTTCGAGGACATCGTCTGGGACGACCTCGACTACCTCGGATGGCGCGACCCGAAGATCGGTCGGCGTGCGTACGTCGTCGTGCCGACCCTCGACGGCGAGCTCGTCGGCATTCTGTTCCGGCAGGCCGACGCCTCGCCGAACTCCCGGGCACAGTGCACGTGGTGCCAGGACGTGAAGCTCCCGAACGACGTCGTGTTCTACAGCGCGAAGCGGTCGGGCAAGGCCGGTCGGAACGGCAACACCGTCGGCACCCTTGTCTGCGAGGACTTCCAGTGCTCCCGCAACGTCCGGAAGCTGCCGCCGCCCGCCTACGAGGGCTACGACGTCGAGGCGGCTCGGCTCCAGCGGATCGAGGACCTCCAGCTCCGCGCGGCGGGCTTCGCCGCCGAGGTCTGAGGGGCGCCACTCCCCGCGTAGGAGGTCGAATCGCGGGGGGGGGGGGGGGGGGGGGGGGCGGCGCCCCCCCCCCCCGGCGGGCCGCCCCCCCCCGGGGGGGGGGGGGGGGGGCGCGGCCCGGCGCCCCCCCCCCCCCCCCCCCCCCCCCCCCCCCCCCCCCGATTCCGCCTTCCCATCCACGTGTTGTGGGTGAGAAACGTGCATGCCGGGAGGCACGGTGCCAGGCCGCCACGAGCCTCCCCTCCGTCGCCGGCCGCGTTTCAGGGCCGTGGCCGGCCGACCAAGGGGACACCGGACGGAAATCCCCGTGAAACACGCGTTCCATAGCGTTGCCGCATGGACCTCGGCGATTTCAACGACGCGACCGCCCTCGACGCAGCCACGACCGTCCGGGGGTGGGCCGACGTCCCCGCATGGGTGGACGCCCTCGTCGCAGCCCGGCCGTTCGGCTCCGTCGCCGCACTGATCGACCGTGCGCGCGCCGACGCTGCGAACTGGGGCGGGCCCGAGCTCGACGCGGCACTCGCGCACCACCCGCGCATCGGGGAGCGGGCGACGGACGCGTCCTCGG
Organism: Microbacteriaceae bacterium PS02333; assembly: GCA_029959665.1. Classification (GTDB taxonomy): domain Bacteria; phylum Actinomycetota; class Actinomycetes; order Actinomycetales; family Microbacteriaceae; genus Curtobacterium; species Curtobacterium guangdongense. Next base: position 3,162 of record JASCOI010000159.1, on the reverse strand, counting down.
CGCGGGAGCAGTCCTCGATGCGCACCGCCGACGAGGACGTCACCGCGCAGATCGCCTCGGGCAACGCGGCCTACGAGGAACGGTTCGGCCGCGTGTTCCTCGTGCGCGCTGCCGGGCGGACCCCATCGGAGCTGCTCGCCGAGCTGACCCGACGGCTGTCGAACGAGCCGTCTCGCGAGACGGACGAAGCCGCCCGGGCGCTGGCCGACATCGCCGTGCACCGCATCCGCGCGACGTTCGGCGTCGCGCACCTGACCACGCACGTCCTCGACGCGACGACCGGCACGCCTGCCGTCGGCGTCGGGCTGACGCTCCGCGGGCCCGCCGGGGACGTCATCGCGACCGGGACGACGGACGTCGACGGCCGTGCCGCCCTCGGGCCGGACGTGCTCGCGCGCGGCGACCACGAACTCCGCTTCGCGACCGGCGCCTGGTTCGCCGACGCCGGCGTCCCGACGTTCCACCCGTCCGTGACCGTGGCGTTCACCGTCGCGGGCACCGACCACCTGCACGTGCCACTGCTGCTGAGCCCCTTCGCCTACAGCACCTACCGAGGGAGTTGACCCATGACCGTCCACCTGGGACCGAACAAGTACGGCAAGGCCGAGAACCGTCTGGTGCGGGTGACCCGTCACGGGGACCGGCACGAGCTCGCGGACCTGACGGTGACGTCGCAGCTCACGGGCGCCTTCGACGAGTCCTTCACGACCGGCGACAACGCGTCGATCGTCGCGACGGACACGCAGAAGAACACCGTCTTCGCCTTCGCCAAGGAGTACGGCGTGGGCGCGCCGGAGGAGTTCCTCGCACTGCTCGCCTCGCACTTCACCACCGAGTTCGACTGGGTCACGGGCGGGCTCTGGCAGGCGGAGGTGCACCCGTGGGAGCGCATCACCGTCGACGGGCAGCCGCACGACCACTCGTTCCGGCGGACCGGTTCGGGCACCAGGCTCGCGACCGTGCAGCTGTCGGACGGGCAGCGCCACGTCACCGGTGGCGTGAAGGACCTCGTCGTCCTGAAGTCGACCGGCTCGGAGTTCCACGGGTTCCCGCGGACGCGGTTCACGACGCTGCCGGAGGTCACCGACCGGATCATGGCGACCGAGGTCACCGCCCGCTGGCGCTACCTGCCGGAAGCGGTGTCGGCCGGGATCGACTACGACGAGGTGTACGCGTCGGTCGTCGCCGTGATGCTCGAGCAGTTCGCGACCGTGCACTCCCTCGCCCTGCAGCAGACCCTGTTCGAGATGGGCCGCGCGGCGATCGAGCTCCGTCCGGAACTCGCCGAGGTGCGCTTCGCGATGCCGAACAAGCACCACTTCGTCGTCGACCTGTCGCCGTTCGACATGACGAACGAGAACGAGGTCTTCATCGCTGCCGATCGTCCCTACGGCCTCATCGAGGGGACGGTCGTCCGCGACGGTGTCGAGGACGCGCCCGCGGCGTGGGAGCACCTCCCCGCGTTCATCTGACCGGCGGTTCGCCGAGACGCCGCCGAAGCCCCGGGCATCTCGGGGATTCGGCGGCGTCTCGCGGAGCGCGGCCTACTCCCGCACGGGCTCCCGCGCGGGGAGCGCGATCGGCGCCGTCGAGCGGACGCCGTCGTAGGAGCCCACCGCCGGGTCCTCGCCGTACCGATCGGCCACGGAACGCGACCCGAGCAGCAGGTTGAGCAGGATCGCCGCGACGGCCCCGGCCGAGATCCCCGAGTCGAAGACCAGCGTGAACCACGTCGGGAACGCGCCGTAGATCGACGGCGCGATCGTGGGCAGCAGCCCGATGCCGAGGGGCAGCGCCACCACGAGCACGTTCCGGTTGTCGAACCGCACCTTCGAGAGCGTCCTGATGCCGCTCGCCGCGACCATCCCGAACAGCGCCACTCCGGCACCACCGAGGACCGCGTGCGGGATCGCCTCGACCACCGCGGCCACCTTCGGCACCAGCCCGAGCACGACGAGGATCCCGCCGGCAGCCGTGGCGACGTAGCGCGAGCGGACCCCGGTCAGCGCCACGAGGCCGACGTTCTGCGCGAAGGCCGTGTACGGGAACGTGTTGAACACCCCGCCGACGACCGTGCCGAGCCCGTCCGCACGGAGTCCGTCGGCCAGGGAGCGCTTCGACACGGGACGCCCGGTGACCTCACCGACGGCGATCATGTCCCCGGTCGTCTCGGTCATGATCACGAGTCCGACGACGAGCATCGACACGATGGAGGCCAGGTCGAACGTCGGCAGCCCGAAGTGGAAGGGCGTGACGAACGCGAACCACGACGCGGACCCGATGCCCGATCCGTCCACCATGCCGGGCACGAACAGCGCGGCCACGGTCCCGACCAACAGCCCGAACAGCACCGAGACCCGTGCGAGTCCCCGGGGCGCGAACCGCTCCACGAGGACGATCGCCAGCAGCACCCCGGCGGCGAACGCGACGTCGAGCGGCTTCGCTGCGCCGTCCTTCCCGCCGTCGGTGACCCACCCGGCAGCGACGCTCATCAGCGACAGCCCGATGATGAGGATGACGGTCCCGGTGACGATCGGCGGGAACAGTCGCACCAGCTGGGCGAACCAGGGCGCGACCACCACCATGAACACGCCGCACGCGATCGTCGCCCCGTAGACGGCGGTGATCCCGTGCTGCGATCCGATCGCGATCATCGGTCCGACCGCGGCGAACGTCACGCCCTGCACGAGCGGCAGCCGGACGCCGAACCGCCAGAAGCCGACGGACTGCACGATCGTGGCGAGCCCGGCGACGAACAGGTCGGCGCTGATCAGGAACGCGAGATCGGCGCTCGAGAACCCGAGCGCCCCGCCGACGATGAGCGGGACGGCGATCGCTCCCGCGTACATCGCGAGGACGTGCTGCAGCCCGAGCGGCAGCAGTCGTGCGAGCGGCGGAACGGTGTCGACGCCGTCCTCGCCCCTGGTCTTCGTGGTCGTCATGGCTGCCCCTTGCGGTCGGTGGATTCCCTGTCCTCCGGACGCTATGCAGCCCCTGTTTCGCCGGGATGACGGCGGTGGGTCGCGTGGGTCACGCGACGACCGCCCGAAACGCACCTCGGGACGGACGGGCGGCCCGGTGCCAGCCGGCACCGAGCCTCCAGTCCGGAAGACGGCCGGGTTACCGGCCGATGCCCGCCATGTCGGGGTAGCGGTCGCCGGG
>JASCOI010000158.1 GCA_029959665.1 Microbacteriaceae bacterium PS02333 | reverse complement strand
GCACGGTGCCAGCTGGCACCGTGCCTCCCGTCCGTGTGTGGTCCGGATCAGTGCGTCAGGACGACGACTCCCAGTCCGCCGGGCCGCGCGAACCGGCGCGGTACTCCTCGAGCGGGACATCGTTCGCCTTCCAGGCGGCGACGACGGGCTCCACGATCTCCCAGCACCGCTCCGCGACGTCGCCGCGGATCGAGAGCAGCGGGTCGTCGTGGAAGATGCCGTTCAGCACCTCGCCGTACGGGGTCAGCTCGCCGTCGCTGAAGGACGACGACAGCGTGACCTGGCCCATCTCGAACGGGTTCCCCCCGCCGTTCGCCGACACGGTCAGCTCGATCTCGTCCGGGTTCAGGACGATGCGCAGCGTGTCCGTCTTCGGGCGACCGGTCAGGCCGGAGGGCAGGCGCGGAACCGGCTTGAAGGTGATCAGCACCTCCTTGCGGCTCGCTCCGAGCGCCTTGCCGGAACGCAGCGTGAAGGGGACGCCCTTCCAGCGGGCGGTGTCGACCTCGACCGAGATCTCGGCGAGCGTCTCGGTCTGACGGCCCGGCTCGACGCCCTGCTCGTCCTGGTAGGACGGGAGCTCCTTGCCGTCGATCGTGCCGGCCGTGTAGACGGCACGACGCGAGGCGATCTTCGGGTCGTCGCCCTTCAGGCGGGTCGAGCGGAGCGCACGGGCGAGGGACGAGCGGAACTCGACGGCGTCGATGGCCGCCGGGGCGTCCATCGTCACGAGGCCGAGGATCTGCAGCAGGTGCGACTGGATCATGTCCACCATCGCGCCGGCCTCGTCGTAGTACTGGGCGCGGTTCTCGAGGCCGAGGGTCTCGTCGTAGAAGATGTCGACCTTCTCGATGTTCTCCGCGTTCCAGATCGGCTCGAACAGGCGGTTCGCGAACCGCAGACCGATGATGTTCAGGACCGTGGTGCGACCGAGGAAGTGGTCGGTGCGGTGCACGCGCTCTTCGGGGACGATCTTGAGGACCGTCTCGTTGAGGGCCTTGGCGCTGGCGACATCGGTCCCGAAGGGCTTCTCGAACGCCAGGGTCGTGCCCTCGGGGAGGTCGACCGACTGCAGGGCCTCGCAGATGTCCGACGCGATCTGCGGCGGGAGCGCGAAGTACAGGATCGGCTCGTTCTCGGCGGCGTCGAGCAGCGCCTTGAGGTGCTTCGGGTCGGTCGGGTCGCCCTGGATGAAGATCGTCGACTCGATGGTCGCGTCGACCTCGGGTCCCTTGACGTCCTGCGAAGCGAAGGACGTCGTGACGATGTCCTTCCACTTCTCCGGGGTGCGCTCACTGCGGCCCGTGCCGATCAGCTGGACGGGGACGGCACGGCCGCTCTGCAGGAACGTGCCGAGGCCCGGCAGGAGCAGGCGGGAGGCGAGGTCGCCCGTCGCACCGAAGATGATGAGTGTGCGCTTGTCGGTCACCGGTGGTGACTCCTTTCGCGTGGTGGATGGGTCCGCATGGCTGCAAGCCGAACACGGGCCGGTTGATTCCCTGATGAGCGGCGGGCTGCGCGCGCTCTCATGGAGGTCGTCCGGACGCAGTTCGGGCGGCACCGAAGTTGGTGCCGCCCGAAGCGCGTCTGTCGTGGGTCAGTGCCCGAAGTTGCCGCGGTAGTACTCGAAGACCCAGCCGACCAGCGTCACGGCGACGAGCGCCAGGCCGATCGGGACGATCCACAGGCCGGCTGCGACACCGAGGAAGCAGATCGACGTCGACGCGGCGAGGAGGATGGGCCACCAGGACCACGGGCTGAAGTGCCCGAGCTCGGCGTCGCCGTCCTCGATGTTGGCGTCCTGGCGGTCTTCCGGCAGGTCCCCGCCCTGGGCGGAGAGCACGCGGCCGAGGTAGAACGCGATGAACGCGGACATGAGCCCGACCAGGCCGATGCCGACCGTGCCGACCGGTTCCCAGCCGCCGTTGTGGGCGAGGGCGAACCAGATCGTGTACGCGGCGTCCGCGAGGATGAAGAACCCGAAGAGGATCCAGAACAGGTTGACGTTGGCGCGCATCGCCTTACTTCACCTCGCCCTTCGCGGCGTCGTAGGTCGGGGCATCGGGAGCGTCCTTCGCGGGACCCACACCGATCGGCACACCCGCTTCGGGGTGGTTCAGGTCGAACGCCGGGGACTCCGAACGGATCCGCGGGATCGACGTGAAGTTGTGCCGCGGCGGCGGGCAGCTGGTCGCCCACTCGAGCGAGCGGCCGTAGCCCCACGGGTCGTTCACGGCCACCTTCGGGGCGTTCCGCGCGGTGACGTAGACGTTGAAGATGAACGGCAGGAACGAGATGCCGAGGATCATCGCGCCGATGGTCGACAGCTGGTTCATCCAGGTGAAGCCGTCATTCGGCAGGTACGTCGCGTACCGACGCGGCATACCGATGACGCCCAGCCAGTGCTGGATGAGGAACGTCGTGTGGAAGCCGATGAACAGCAGCCAGAAGTGGATCTTGCCGAGGCGCTCGTTGAGCATGCGACCCGTCCACTTCGGCCACCAGAAGTAGAAGCCGGAGAACATCGCGAACACGACGGTGCCGAAGACCACGTAGTGGAAGTGTGCGACGACGAAGTACGAGTCCGACACGTGGAAGTCGAGCGGCGGCGAAGCCAGGATGACACCCGTCAGACCACCGAACGTGAAGGTGATCAGGAAGCCGATCGCCCAGAGGATCGGGGTCTCGAAGGTCACCGAGCCACGCCACATCGTGCCGACCCAGTTGAAGATCTTCACGCCGGTCGGGACCGCGATGAGCATCGTCATGAGCGAGAACCACGGGAGCAGCACCGAACCGGTGACGTACATGTGGTGCGCCCACACCGTGACCGAGAGGGCCGCGATGGCGATGGTCGCGTAGACGAGGGTCTTGTACCCGAAGATCGGCTTGCGGCTGAAGACCGGGAAGACCTCGGAGACGATGCCGAAGAACGGCAGCGCGATGATGTACACCTCTGGGTGGCCGAAGAACCAGAAGAGGTGCTGCCAGAGCAGGGCTCCACCGTTCGCGGGGTTGAACACCTGGGCGTCGAACACCCGGTCGAGACCGAGTCCGAACAGCGCGGCGGCGAGGACCGGGAAGGCCATGAGCACGAGGAGCGACGTCACGAGGGTGTTCCACGTGAAGATCGACATGCGGAACATGGTCATGCCGGGGGCGCGCATCGTGATGATCGTCGTGATGAAGTTCACCGCACCGAGGATCGTCGAGAAGCCGGTCAGGCCGAGCCCGAAGACCCACAACGTGCCACCGAGTCCTGGTGTGAACGTGGTGTCACTGAGTGGCGCGTAGGCGAACCAGCCGAACGACGCCGCACCCTGCGGGGTGAGGAAGCCGCCGACGGCGATGAGGCCACCGAAGAAGTAGAGCCAGAACGCGAAGCCGTTCAGACGCGGGAACGCGACGTCCGGCGCACCGATCTGCAGCGGCATGATGGCGTTCGCGAAGCCCGAGAACAGCGGCGTCGCGAACAGCAGCAGCATGATCGTGCCGTGCATCGTGAAGAGCTGGTTGTACTGCTCCTTCGTCGCCACGAGCTGCAGCCCGGGCTCGAAGAGCTGCGCGCGGATGACGAGTGCCATCACGCCGGCGAGCAGGAAGTACAGGAACGACGTGATCAGGTACATGTACCCGATCGTCTTGTGGTCCGTGGAGGTGATCCACCGGACGATGATGTTGCCCTTCCGACCGACCTTCGACGCCTGGAAGTCCGGCGTCGAGGTGCTGGTCGGTTGGCCGACGAATGACGTGGTCATCTGGCGAGCCCCTACTTGTCGTCCGACGCCGTGACGGGCGCCTTGTTGTCAGGCTGGTTCGTGTTGGTGTTGTACTCGTCGCCGAGCAGGCCCACCTTGCCCTGGTCCTTGAGGGTGTCGAGGTACGCCTCGTACTTGGCGGGCGACACGACCTTCACCTGGAAGAGCATGAGGGAGTGGTACTCGCCGCAGAGCTCGGCGCACTTGCCCTGGTACGTGCCTTCCTTCTGCGGGATGAAGTACTCGTAGTTCGTCTTCCCGGGGAGCATGTCCTTCTTGTAGAGGAAGTCGATGATCCAGAAGGAGTGGTCGACGTCGCGGGAGTCGAGCTCGATCTTGACCTTCTTGCCGACGGGCAGGTAGAGGGTCGGGAGCTGCGACTCGTCGATCGCGCCGTTCTTGTTCTCTTCTTCCTGGGCCTGGATGCCCTGGTAGTAGACGCTCTTCGACGGGTCGTTCTGGTCGATGTAGTTGAAGTCCCACGCCCAGCGCTTGCCGTAGACGTGCACCGTGGTGTCCGGCTGCGCGAACGGCTTCTCGATCGCGGCCTGGTCCTTGGCGGTGAAGGCGAAGAAGCCCAGCACGAGGATGAGCGGCACGATCGTGTAGAAGATCTCGAGCGGCATGTTGTAGCGCATCTGCACCGGGAGGCCGGTCTGGCCCTTCCGACGGCGGTAGACGATCGCTGCCCAGATGATCAGGCCCCACACGATGAGACCGACGGCGAGGAGCACGATCCAGCTGGTGGTCCACAGGCCGACGATGCGGCTGGTGTGGTTCGTGACGTCCTTCGTCTCATCGGTGCCCGGCAGCCACCCGTTGAGCTGCTGCTGCGAGCAACCCGCCAGTGCGATGACCAGACCGACGGCCACCGGGACGGCCGCCCAACGTATACGGCGATTCGAACGCACTGTTACCTCTCGGAATGACGTGAACCCGGAGCGCAGTTTCGTCGAAGACCGACGCGAGGCGCACGAAGGCGTCTCTTGGCTGGCTCCCAGCTTGGTTGGAACACTCCTAGCTTACTCGCAGCTGGTGACGCCTCGTGCACGTCCGACACACCCTCGGTCCCGATCCGACCGTGTCCGACTCGGTTTTTCCCTGGTCATCGCGGCCCTCGGAACACGGAAAACGCGAGCGGGGAGCAACCGTGTCGGTCGCTCCCCGCTCGCGTCGTCGGGACGGCTCCAGGTCAGTGGAAGCTGTCACCACACGCGCAGCTGCCCTGCGCGTTGGGGTTGTCGATGGTGAAGCCCTGCTTCTGGATGGTGTCCTCGAAGTCGATCGTCGCGCCGTCGAGGTACGGGACGCTCATCTTGTCGACGACGACCTCGACCCCGTCGAACTCGGCGGTGGCGTCACCGTCGAGCAGACGCTCGTCGAAGTAGAGCTGGTAGATCAGCCCGGAACAGCCGCCCGGCTGGACGGCGAGGCGCAGACGGAGATCGTCGCGGCCTTCCTGCTCGAGGAGGCTCGCCACCTTCCCCGCCGCGGCGTCGCTGAGCAGGACCCCGTGCGACGACGGTGCCGTCGCGGCCGTTGTCACGGTGGTCGCTTCGGTCCCTGTGGTGATGGTGTCGCTCATTGGCGCCTCCCTCTGCTTCGGTGCCGGTCACCGCTGCCTGGTCGATTCTAAGCACGCCCACCGACGGACCGCAGCCCCTGTGGAGAACGCGCACCGAGCCTCCAGGCTGGACCCGGCGACGACGGCCGCTCAGGCCCGCGTCGCGAGGCGGGCCAGCAGGATCGTCTCGGCCGCGATCGCACGGTGCAGCACGCCGAGGTGCTGGGACTCGTTCGGGCTGTGCGCTCGCGTGTCGGGGTCCTCGACGCCCGTCACCAGGATCTGCGCCTCGGGGAACTCGGCGGCCAGGTCGGACACGAACGGGATCGATCCCCCGATGCCCTGTTCCACGGGCTCTGCGCCCCAACCCTCGGCCATGGCGGTCCGAGCCTCGCGCACGGCCCATCCGCTGGTGTCCACGAGGAAGCCGTCCCCGGCGTCGGGCTCACTGATCTCCACGCGGGCACCGAACGGCGTGTGCGCGTGGATGTGGCGTTCGACGGCGGCGTACGCGTCCCGTGCGGACTGCCCGGGCGCGACACGCACCGAGACCCGCGCCGAGACCGTCGGCAGCAGCGTGTTCGACGCGTTCGCGACGCTCGGGACGTCCATGCCGGTGACGGTGATCGAGGGCTGGAACCACATGCGCGACAGGACGTCACCGGTGCCGACCGGCTTCGCACCCTGGACCAGCGCGGCATCGGCGGCGAGTTCCTCCTCGCTGCGGGCCGGCACCGGCGCGTCGTACGAGGTCAGCCCGTCGACCGCCACCGAGCCGGCGTCGTCGTGCAGCGAGGCGAGCAGCCGGACCATCGGCAGCATCGCGTCGGGCGCCGCTCCCCCGAACATGCCGCTGTGGCTCGCGTGCTCGAGCGTCGTCAGGGTCAGCTTGAACGTGACGTTGCCGCGGAGGGAGACCGTGATCGCGGGGACCTCGGTCGACCAGTTGTCGCTGTCGGCCACCACGATGACGTCGGCGGCCAGGTGCTCCTTCTGCTCGCGGAGGAACGTGCGGAACGAGCGGGAGCCGAACTCCTCCTCGCCCTCCACGAAGAGGACGATGCCGAGGTCCAGGTCGTCGCCGAACCGTGCGTGCAGGGCACGGAGCGAGGCGACGTGGGTCATCACGCCGGCCTTGTCGTCCGAGGCACCCCGGCCGTACAGGCGGTCCCCGCGGAGCGTCGGCTCGAACGGCGGGGTCTCCCACAGCGCGTCGTCGCCCTGCGGCTGGACGTCGTGGTGGGCGTAGAGCATCACGGTCGGCTTGCCGTTGCGGGCCGGGCGGACGGCGAGGACCGCGGGCTGCCCGAGCTCGACGCCGTCGAGGTCCGTCCCGGTCGCATCCGAGGCACCGGCGGGCGTGTCGCCCTCGACGGCGCTCCTGATGATCCGGACCTCGTCGAACACGCCGGTGCTGCGCGCCAGGTCGGCCACGGCCTCCGCGTTCCGCCGCACGTGCGCGGGATCGAACGCCGACCACGACACCGACGGGATCCGCACCAGGCCGGAGAGGTCGGCGATCGTCGTCGGCAGGTCGCCCTGCACCTGTTCGCGGAGGGCGTCGAGCAGGGCGGGGTCGGTCGCGGGTGCGGACTGTGCGTGGTCGGTCATGCCCGGTAATCTAGAGGACAACCGGTGCCGGGGCGTTCCCCGGCGCACCGCTCACCGACCAGCAGGAATCACCGTGGCGAAGGCAGCACCCAAGACCAACACGACAGTCAACCCCTCGGAAGAGGAACTGCTCGAGCAGGGCAAGGGTCGTCCGACGCCGTCCCGCCGCGAGCGCGAGGCAGCGAACCGCCGCCCGCTCGTCGGCAACACGCCCGTCGACAAGAAGGCAGCGCGCGCCCGGCTCAACAACGAGCGCGAGAAGGCCCGCGTCGGCATGGCGAACGGCGAGGAGCGCTACCTCCCCGCGAAGGACAAGGGCGAGCAGCGCAAGTTCGTGCGCGACTACATCGACGCGCGCTGGAACGTCGGCGAGGTGATGATGCCGATCCTCGTGGTCTTCCTGATCGTCGGGTTCGTCGCGTCGCAGACCGCTGCCGCTTCGTACGCGCTGCTGCTCGTGTGGGCGTTCGTGGCGTTGTTCATCCTCGACTGCCTCGTGCTCTGGGTCGTGCTGCGCAAGAAGCTCACCGCGAAGTTCGGCGTGTTCCAGAAGGGCACGTTCCTCTACATCCTGACGCGGGCGTGGCAGCTGCGCTTCCTGCGCCTGCCGAAGCCGCAGGTCAAGCGCGGCCAGTACCCCTCCGCCTGACCTGTTCGTCCCGAAGCGGCCCCCGCCCCCGGGCGCGGGGGGGGGGGGGTTGGGGGGGGGGGGGGGGG
>JASCOI010000157.1 GCA_029959665.1 Microbacteriaceae bacterium PS02333 | reverse complement strand
TAGGTTAAAACCCCACCCCGCCCACCCCCCCCCCCCCCCCCCGGGCGCCCGGGGCCCCGCGCCCCCGGGGCCTCCTTTCCGTCTGCGGGTTGCGTGACACCGCACGCGACCGCGCGGATTCGCACGGTGCGCGCGAAGAACCGCAACAAGCGTCGCGGAGCGTTGTCCACCGGCCCCGCGGCCGGTGATGCTGTCCATGCACCGACCGCCGCGCCTCCCCCGGGAGGCCAGCCCACGGTACCCCGATCGGTACCCGAACCGTCGACCCCGGTACGCCGTCGTCCGTCCTCGCCTGATCCGAGGACGGGCGGCGGTCCGGGCCGGCGGTCCCGATCGCGTGGCAGACCCGAACGCGGCGGTCGGTGCCGCCCCGCTCCTGCACCGCTCCCCCACCGTCCTCCCGCCCGAAAGGACATCCGATGTGCGGCATCATCGCGGCCCGCGTCACCGACGACGCGACCCCCTACCTCCTCGACGGCCTGGAACGGCTCGAGTACCGCGGGTACGACTCCGCGGGGATCGCCGTCCGCACGGCATCCGGTGGCACCGAGACCATCCGGTCGGTGTCCCGGGTGGGCGACCTCCGAACGCTCGTCGCTGCCCGATCGGGTGACGCCCTCACCGGCACCGGCATCGGGCACACCCGCTGGGCGACGCACGGCGGCGTCTCCGAACGGAACGCCCACCCGCACACGGACTGCACCGGCCGGATCAGCGTCGTGCACAACGGCATCGTCGAGAACGCGGACCGGCTCCGCACGATGCTCGAGGCGCAGGGACACGTCTTCGCGTCGGACGTCGACTCCGAGGTCATCACGCACCTCGTCGAACGCGCGCTCGCCGTGGACGCCGACCTGATGCTCGCCGTCCAGATCGCGACGGCGCAGCTCGAGGGCTCGTGGGCGATCGTCGTGCTCGACTCCCGGACGAACCGCATGGTCGTCGCGGCCGAGCGATCGCCGCTCGTCGTCGCACGAGCATCCCGTGGCGACTTCGTCGCGAGCGACATCGGTGCGATCGCCGAGTGGTGCGAGACCTTCGTGGCGCTCCGCGACGGGGACGTCGTCGAGCTCGGCGAGTCGTGGAACTGGTCGTCCGCCGGGATCTCGGTGCCGGTGCCGTTCCCGACGCCGTCGCCGTTCGCGGCCGCGGCGCTCGACCTCGGCGACCACCCGGACCACATGGCGAAGGAGATCGAGGAGCAGCCGGCGGTCGTGGCCGCCATCGTCGACCGCATCGCCGGACGCGCGGCCGACGGGAGCATGTGGGTCGGCCTCGGGCTCCCCGGGTTCCACCGCCTCGCGATCGTGGCCTGCGGGACCTCCCTGAACGCCGGACAGGTCATCGCGACCGCGCTCCGTGGCATCGGTGGCGTGCCCACCGACATCGTCGTCGCGAGCGAGGCGGACCAGGCCGTGCTCGGTCCGGGGACGCTCGTCGTCGCGATCAGTCAGTCCGGCGAGACCGCTGACGTGCTCCGGGCACTCGACCGCTTCGCGGACCGGTACCCCGTCCTCGCGCTCACGAACAACGTGCACTCGTCGCTCGCCCGCCGGGCCGACGCCGTCCTGGACTGCCACGCCGGCCCCGAGATCGGGGTCGCCGCGACGAAGACGTTCACCGCCCAGGTGGTGGTCGGGGTCGCGGCGATGATCTCCGCGCTGGTGGCGTCCGGGCGCATCGACCCGGCGCAGGCCGCAGCCCACGTCGCGGGTCTCCGCGAGCTCCCGGCACGCATCGAGCGAGCCGGGCAGGTCGCCGCCGACCGGATCCCGCTGCTGGTCTCGAGCGTCAAGGACGCAACCGGGTTCCTGTTCCTCGGGCGGGGCGTCGGGCTGCCGTACGCGGCGGAGGGCGCCCTGAAGCTCAAGGAGCTCAGCTACCGGTGGGCCGAGTCGTACCCGGCCGGCGAGCTCAAGCACGGCCCGCTGGCACTCGTCGACGAGGGGACGCCCGTCGTGGTCGTCGACCACGGCGAGCACCGACTGCAGGCCGCGATCGCCGAGGTCCGGGCCCGCGGCGGGTTCGTGATCACGATCGGTGGGCCAGGCTCCGACGTCCCCGCGCTCGGACCGACCGGACCGTGGGGTCCGCTCGAGGCCGTCGTGCCGCTCCAGATGTTCGCTCGCGAACTCGCACTCCAGCTCGGCTGCGACGTCGACAAGCCGCGGAACCTCGCGAAGTCGGTGACGGTCGAGTAGGCGTGCCGAAGCCCATGAACCGCCTCACCGTGTTCCTCCTCGTCCTCACCGCGATCGCCGTGCTCGCCACGGTCGTCGTGATCGTGCTGCTGCCCTCGGTGCCCTCCTAGGCTGCTCTGCCACAGTGGCGGCTGATGTCCACCGCTTCCTCCGCGTCCCTCGTCTTCGTGGCGATCCTCGTCGGCGCCGTGCTCCCGTTCGTCCCCGTGGTCGGACGGGTCGCGCGGATCGCCGCGACGATCGCCCACGAGGTCGGCCACTGCGTCGTGGTCGTCCCGTTCGGTGGCCGGATCCGCCGGATCGACCTCCGCCCGGACGGGTCCGGCGAGGCCTGGGTCCAGCTCGGCGGCGTTCCCGGTGCCGTCCGCTGGCTGGTGCGGATCCTCAACCTCTACGCCGGGTACAGCGCGCCGCTCTGGGCCGGCGCACTGCTGCTGACCGGGGTGCTGCACGGGTCGCGGTGGCTCCCCGTCGTGGTGCTCGGCGTGATCGGGCTCGTCGCGCTCGTGTTCGTCCGGAACTGGTTCGGGTTGCTCGTGGTGATCGGCTTCGACGTCCTCGCGCTGTGGGTCGCGCTCCGCCCTTCCGAGCTGACCGTGTTGGTCGTCGCGGCGGTCGGTGCACTGTTCGTGGTGGACGGCCTGCGCTCGGTCGTGCAGGTCGCACGCTGGCTCCTCACCGGCGCCCGCGTGCAGACCGACTTCCACATCGCCGCGGCCGAGATGCGCCTGCCGGCCGGGGTGTGGTTCGTGCTGTTCGTGGTCGTCAACGGCGCGGCGGTGTGGCTCGCGCGGGGCCCCTTGCTCGAGGTCTGGGACACGATCGTCACCGGCGTCCGCGCGGTCGTCTAGCGCCTGCCACGATGGACTCCATGCACGCCACCGACGTCGCCCGCGCACTCGCCGAAGCGCCCGCGAGCGCCCTCCGTGACCGGTACCTCGCGTTCGTCGAGGAGCACGGGGATGCAGCGCTGTGGCGAGCGGGAGGACCCGAGCACCTCACGGCGTCCTGCTTCGTGTTCTCGCCCGACCTGGCGCAGGTGCTGCTCTGCCTCCACCGGAAAGGCCGGTTCTGGGTGCAGTTCGGCGGGCACCTCGAACCAGGCGACACATCGCTCGCCGACGCCGCACGCCGCGAAGCCCGAGAGGAGTCCGGCATCGCCGCGCTCGACCTCGCCGCCGCGCGCATCGTCGACCTCGACCGGCACGACCTGCACGGCGGGTTCTCGTGCGCCGCACACTGGGACGTCGGCTTCGTCACGATCGTCCCCCGCGACACCGACACGACGGTCAGCGACGAGAGCGACGACGTCCGCTGGTTCCCGGTCGACGTCCTTCCCGAGTCACTCCCCGACGGCTTCGTCCGTCGGCTCGACGCCGTCCTCGCGACCGCCCGGCACGAACACTCCTGACGCCGAACGTGCCTGCCCTCACTCCCAGGGGTGGCGTGCGAGGTCGGCTGGATCGAACACCCGGCCCCCGGCGACGACCAGCGACCGCGGCACCCGGCGGACGAGTGCGTCCATCGGGTTCTCCGCGTCGACGAGCACGACGTCCGCGCGGGCACCTGCGACCAGGTCGTGCTCCTCGTCGGTGACGAACCGGGCACCGTCCCGCGTGGCGAGCTCCACCACCCGCGTGATGTCCTCGTCGCGCGAGTACCCGCCGCCGCGTGCGTACTGCCACGCGATGCCGAGCAGGTCGCCGTCGCCGTAGGGGCTCCACAGGTCGCGGATGCCGTCCGTGCCGAGCCCGAACCGCACCCCTGCGTCGTCGAACTCGTGCAGGGGCAGCTGCCGCATCCGCACGGGCGCGACGGTCGTCATCGTCACCCCGAGCCCTGCCATCCGAGCGAGCAGATCGCGCCGCCGGACCGGATCGAGGTCCACGATCGCGAAGCCGTGCGCGATGTTGACCTTCCCCGGGGCGATGCCGATCCGTTCCACCCGGTCGAGCACCAGGTCGAACGAGAACGCGCCGAGGTCCGCCGGTTCGTGCAGGTGGATGTCGATCCCGCACCCGTGCTCGGCGGCGATGTCGAACAGTCCGTCGAGCTGCCCGACCGGGTCGCGGTCGATGAGGGACGGGTCGAGGCCCCCGATGTGCTCCACACCGTTCGCCGCGGCCTGGCGCAGCAGGTCGAGCACACCGGGCCGACGCAGCACGCCGTCCTGCGGGAACGCGACGATCGACAGCTCGATCGCCCCGTCGAGTTCGGCCGCTGCCTCCCGCACGGCGTCGATGCCGCGCAGTCCCAGGCCGAGGTCGACGTCCACGTGTGTCCGGACCCGCGTCGTTCCGGTGCGGAGGTACTCCTGCAGCACCCGCTTCGCAATGCCGACGCTGGGGATGCCGAGGTCGTCACGGCGTGCACGCTCGTGCGCGATCCGCCCCTCGGTCGTCGGCTCCCCCGCGAACGACTCCCACCGGTGGCCCCACCAGCTCTTGTCCGCATGTGCGTGGGTGTTCACCAGACCGGGCAGCGCGAGCACGCCCTGCCCGTCGACGATCCGCGCGCCCGCCGCCGACGCCGTGCCGCTCGGGACCACGGACTCGATGCGCGACCCCCTGACCACGATGTCCGAGGACGCGCCTCCCCACGGCCGCACGTCTCGGATGACCAGGTCCACGTCGTCGTTCACCATGCCCTCATGCTGGCACAGCGGATGTAACGGAACGCCGCAATGGAGTATCCGCGAAGCGAAGCCTGCGAGAGTACGTGACAACCACACGGAGGTGCCACATGTCGAACGACGACCACGGATTCGCGACCGAGCAAGTGCACGGCGGGTTCGTCCCCGACGCCGCTCACGGTGCGAGGGTGCCCGCGATCCACATGTCGTCCGGCTTCCTCTTCGACGACTTCGAGCAGGCCCGCGACCGCTTCGCCGGCACCGACGACGGGTACACGTACACCCGACTCGGCAACCCGACGAACGCCGACGTCGAGCGTCGGATCGCGTTGCTCGAGCGCGGGGCCGAGTCGATCCTCGTGTCGAGCGGCCAGGCGGCGGCGACGGTGGCGTTCCTCGGGCTCCTGCAGGCCGGCGACCACGTCGTCAGCGCCCAGAGCATCTACGAGGGCACCCGCGGCCTGCTGCTGCAGAACCTCGGCCGGCTCGGCATCGAGGTCGACTTCGTGGCCGATGCACGCGACCTGGACGCGTGGGCGGCGGCGGTCCGCCCGAACACCAAGGCGTTCTTCGCGGAGACCATCCCGAACCCGAAGAACGACGTGCTCGACATCACCGGCGTCGCGGACACCGCGCACCGAGCCGGCGTCCCGCTCATCGTCGACAACACCCTCGCGACGCCGTACCTGGTCCGTCCGATCGACTTCGGCGCGGACATCGTCATCCACTCGGCGTCGAAGTTCCTCAGCGGCCACGGCTCGGGACTCGGCGGCGTGGTCGTCGACGGTGGGCGGTTCGACTGGTCCGCGTCCCCGGAGCGGTGGACGCACCTGACGACCCCGGAACGCGCGCTCGGCGGCCAGAGCTACGTGGAGAAGTACGGCAACCGCGCGTACGTCGTCTTCGCCCGCGACGTCATCAGCTCCCGCATCGGCCCGACGCCGTCGCCGTTCAACGCGTTCCTGCTCCGCCAGGGCATCGAGACCCTGAGCCTGCGGGTGGAACGGCACAGCGCGAACGCGCTGGCCGTCGCGGAATGGCTGGACCAGCAGCCGGAGGTGACGAGCGTCGACCACGCCGGCCTTGCCTCCAGTCCGTTCCACGACCTGGCGGAGCGGTACCTGCCCCGCGGAGCCGGGTCCGTGTTCGCGTTCACGCTCGCCGGCGGCGAGCCGGCCGCGCGCACCTTCATCGACGCGGTGCAGCTGTTCAGCCGGATGACCCACCTGGGCGACGTCCGCTCGCTCGTCCTGCACCCGGCCACGACGACGCACGCCGGGCGGACGCCGGAGGAACGCGCGGCGCAGGGCATCGACGACGGGCTGATCCGGCTTTCGATCGGCATCGAGGACGTCGCGGACCTGATCCGCGACCTGGAGCGCGGCTTCGCCGCACTGCGGGGCGGCCTGGAGGCTCGGCGCGGCTCCGACACGGAGCTCGCCACCCTGGAACACTCGGTCCCGGGGCGGCACGTGATCGCCGAGGAGCTCTAGATGGCGGATCTGCAACACTTCGGGTACTTCTTCTCGCGCGGGTTCGGCCCGCAGGCGTGGGGCCGGTCCGACTGGGACTGGGGCCACGACTGGACGAAGCCCGACCTGTACCAGCAGTCCGTCCGGGCCCTCGAGCAAGCGGGGATGGACCTGGTGATCGCGGAGGACGCGATCTCGCTCGGGAACCCCTCGACGCTCGATCTCCGCATCCGCCAGGCGTACGGCGGCCCGAAGCACGACCCACTGCTGCTCGCGCCGTACCTCTTCGCCGCGACCTCGCACATCGGCATCGCTCCGACCGTGAACGCCGGGATCACCCCGCCGTACCTCGCCGCTCGGCAGTTCGCCACGCTCGCGCACCTGTCGTCCGAGCGACTCGGGATCAACGTCGTCACGGACGTCGGCAGCGCTCGGCACGCGGGACTCCCGCCGCTCCCCCACGACCAGGCGTACGACCGCGCCGAGGAGTGGATCACCCTGCTCCGCCGGTTCTGGCGCTCATGGGGATCCGACGGGTACGTCGGATCGCGTCCGGACTGGCACTTCGCCGACGGCGAGCAGCTCGACGCGTTCCACCACGAGGGCGCGTACTTCACCGCCGACGGCCCGCTCAACGCGTTGCCGCTGGACTCTGACCCGGTCGTCGTCTCCCCCGGCGGCTCCGGTCGCGGGCTGGGCTTCGCCGGGACGCACTCCGACGTGCAGCTCGCGCTCGCGCCGCTGTCCGCATCGGCGGTGTCGGACTACCGCGCGCGGGTGATCGCCGCCGCGCTCGAGGCCGGCCGCACCGCCGCCGACCTCCGCATCCTGTTCGTCCTCAAGCCCGAGATCACGGTGTCGGCGGCAGAGGCCGACCGGATCGTCGACGCGTCGCGGCATCCGTCGGACGACGACCTCCGGACGGCGGCGATCGCGTGGTCGAGCGACTCCGAGACGGACCTGCTCGCGCTCGACCTGGACGCGCCGATCCCGGACGGGACCTTCGGAGACCACGTCTCCGCTGGGACGATCCGCGGCCTGGTCGGTGACACCCCCGACGCACCGCTCCGCGACCTCCTGATCAGGAAGGCCAGGAAGGGTCGGGTCTCCGATCGTGCGGGCTTCGTCGGCACCGCTGACGAGTTCGCGGACTTCATCGAGGAGCTCGGTGCCGACGCGGACAACGACGGCATCATCTTCTCCGGCGACCTGCACCCGGCGCAGGTGTACCGGATGTTCGGTGACCTGGTGCCGGTTCTCCGGCAGCGTGGGTTGCTCCGGCGTGAGTACGGGGCCGGCGGGATCCGCGCGAACCTGTTCGACTTCTAGTCGCGCCACGCAACGGACGGGAGGCTCGTGGCGGCATCGCCACGAGCC
>JASCOI010000156.1 GCA_029959665.1 Microbacteriaceae bacterium PS02333 | reverse complement strand
CAGGTGTTCCGCCCGCTCGGCCGTGGACACGAACTGCGATCTCACCGTGGGACGCGCCCCGCGCGCGGCTGAGCGGGCGAAATACCAGGGTCTGGGGTGGGACCGACCCGGGTATTTCGCCCGCTCGGCGCAGTGCCTGCACACGCGGGAGCGCCCGCACACGCGGGAGCGCCCGCACACGCGGGAGCGCCCGCACTGACGGCGTCCCCGCCCGCACGCCGGCGGGGTGCAGTCAGAGGCGTGCCGCGGCCATCGACGCGGCGATGGCAAGGATCGTGATCGCGAGGATCGTCCACCCGTGGACACGGTGCACGATCGGGTGCGGGGTGACGGTCGCCGGGGGCGGGCCGTCCTGCGGAGCCGCCGCAGGGACGAACGCGAGCACCTCGGCAGCCGCGCCGTCGACGGTCACCGGCACCGAGCCTCCCGTCCGGTCCACGCGCAAGCGTGCCGTCGGCCGCGGCGCGATCCAGGTGCGACGGTCGGGCTCGTTCGACTGGATCTCGAGACCGTACTTCGTCCGGACGCCGGTGACGCGGCGCCAGGCGTACGTCGAGGTGCGGCGGACGTCGACGACCACGAGTGCCTCGGGGGTGAGCAGCAGCCGAGGACGCCAGAGCGCAGCCCACGCCACGAACGCGATGAAGATGCTCGGGATCGGCACGAGGAGGATCGACGTGTCACCACGGCTGATGAAGCCGAGGACGAGCAGGGCGACGGCGACGGCCCAGAGCACGATGGCCAACGTCCGCATGCCGGGAGCGACGATGCGCGCGGGTTCGGGTCCGGGGGAGTCGCTCACGGCTCCATCGTAGGAGAGGTGCGAGAGTGCCTCCCCGGAACCGTCTGTTGAGCGGGCGTGAAACGCCGTGCGCGTACCAACTGACGACCCGATGTTCCGGGGAGGCAAATCCATGACGGATCTCTCGTACCGACGATGGTCCCCGACCCCAGTTCGGGTGTCAATACCCCGGGACGAGATGATCAGGAAACCGACACGCCGATCGTGCGCAAAGCCGATGCGGACGTACCTACCGGACGAGCTGCTCGATCTCCGCGCGGATCACGGAGGCCTTCGGGAACCGGAGCCCGACGAGTCCGATATGCCGCCACCGGACGATGCCGTCCGGGCCGATGACGAACACGGAGCGGCGGAGCCCGAGGCCCGGCGCGCGGACCCCGTAGTCGCGGATGACGGTCCCTGCGGTGTCGCTGAGGAGCGGGAAGGTGAGCGAGGAGTCGCGGGCGAAGGCCTCGTGCGAGTCGAGCGCCTGCGGGCTGATGCCCCAGACGACGGCACCGAGGTCGTCGAAGTCGTCGAGCTCCTCCTGGTAGCTGCAGAGCTGTGCGGTGCAGACGGGGGTGGCATCGCCCGGGTAGAAGGCGAGGACGATCGTGCGACCGATCTCGGACGACAGGTCGTACTCGTCGTCGGTGCGCACCCCGTCGCGGACGATCATGCCCGGCAGGGTGAAGGTCGGGGCAGGTTCGCCGACCGCGGGGATGCTCATGTGCACAACGTACGGCGCACGGGGGCCGGAGAGCCCTCGGCGCGCTGCGCGAGGGCTGTGAGTCCGGGTGGTTGCTGTCGGAACGGCCAGTGGGGCCGGCCGGTTGCTGTCGAAACGGCCAGCGGGGCCGAGCGCTGCTGCGCTCGACCCCGCTGTGACCTGGTGCGGATCGTTTACTTCGTGAGTCCGACCTTCGTCCAGTCGTAGGCCATCGCGCCCGAGCGTGCGCCGTAGTTGGCGAGCTTCGGGTTCTGCGCGATGACACGCGGCGACTGCACGATGGGCAGCGAGTGTCCGATCGACCAGACCTGCTTGTCGACCTTGTTCCACAGGGCGTTCGCCTTCGAGGCGTCCGTCTCGGCGATCGCCTGGTTGACGAGCTTGTCGATCGACTTCGTTCCGACGCGACCGTAGTTCTGGCCGGTGTCGCCCGTGATGAAGATGCTCGCGCCGCTGGCGTGGTAGCCGGTGCCACCCCAGAGGAAGATCGTCATGTCGTAGTTGCCCGGCGTGACGTACTGCGGGAAGAAGTCGTCACTCGACACCGCCTTGATCGACAGCTTGATGCCGACGTCCTTGAGCTGTGACTGGATGACCTCGGCCATCTTCTGCGAGCTCGTCGCCCCGGACGGGATCGTGATCGAGATGGACAGGTTCTTGCCGTCCTTCTTGCGGTACGTGCCGTCGGTCTTCCAGCCGTCGTCGTCGAGGATCTTCTTCGCCTTGTCGACGTCGAAGGTGCCGTTCGGGCTGGAGTTGTCCTTGTACCCGTCGTCCGTGGCGAGGAACACGTGGTTGTTCAGCACCGGCAGCTTGTAGGGCAGGGTGCCCCCGATCACCGAGGCGAGCGAGTCACGGTTCACCGCGTGCTGGATCGCGAGGCGCAGGTTCTTGTCCTTCAGGAGCCCCTGCGTCGAGAAGTCCACGTGAGTGTACGACGCGGACTGGGACGCGTAGATCTTCGTGTTCTTCGCGTCCTTGACCCGGGCGTAGCGGTCCGACGTGCCGGCCGCCACGGAGTCGAGCTCCTTGTTGAGGTAGGCGTCGATGTCCGCGTTGCCGTCGAGCGAGCGGAAGATCACGGTGTCGAGCTTCGGCTTGTCACCCCACCAGTTGGGGTCGGGCACGAGCGTGACGGTGCCTGCGGTCTCGTCGAGCTTGGAGACCTTGTAGGGGCCGGCAGACAGCGGGACCTTGTCCTTGTAGCCGTTGTTGAAGCCGTCGGGAGTACCGATGACGCTCGCCGGGTAGAGCGGGCTGAAGAGCGACTTCCAGTCCGAGAACGGCGTCGAGTACTTCACGATCGCCTGGCGCTCGTCGGTGCCCTGCGTGACGGACTCGATGTCCTTCCAGCCGGTGTCGTCACCGATCTGGTAGCTCTCGTCGGTGCCGTTGTTGGCCTTCCAGAGCGCCTCGAAGTCCTTCCACGTGATCGGCGAGCCGTCGTTCCACTGCGCTTTCGGGTTCACCGTGTACGTGATCGTCAGCGGGTCTTCGCTGGTGACCTTCGCGGACTCGAGCGTGTTCTTGTCGAGCTGCGGCTTGCCGTCGGCGTCGATGTTGAACGTGTGCGGCATCGTTGCCTGCTCGATGTCGGCGGCGTCCTGCAGGGTGCCGTCGAGCTCGAAGTAGTTCCACTGCGAGATCCACTGCGAGATCGGCAGCCGGACGGTGCCGCCCTGCTGCAGGTCCGACGCGGGCTTCTCGTTGATCTGGGCGGCCGACGGCAGCGACTTCTTGCCGGAGTCCGAGCTCGATCCCGTCGAGCCACCGCCCGAGCAGCCGGTCACGGCCAGCGCGATGCCGGCGAGGACCGCCGTCGTCGCGAGGACTTTCTTGTGCAACATGTTCTTCCCCTCGTGAAGTTGTGGAACACACTATGACCCCCGAGCAGGGGCGTCAGAACATTTCGTCTTCGAACTATGAATCGTTACCCGGCCGGACGGTCTGTGACATCTCCCGGAAACAAATCGACCCGTAGGGTGTTCCGCATGATCCGCTTCCTGGCGCGTCGAATCGTGTACTACGTCGTGCTCGTGTTCCTCGCCACGTCGTTGACGTACTTCCTTGCGTCAGCGACCTTCAGCCCACGATCCGTGTACGCGCAGCGCAATCCGGCCCCGCCCGTGGCCGTGATCGACGCCAAACTGGACCACATCGGCGTGAACGACAAGACGCCGATCATCGTCCGCTACGGCCACTGGCTGGGCGACGCGGTCCACGGTGACCTGGGGCAGACCATCCAGGACCGGAGCGTGGACGACGCATTCTGGCCACGGCTCGGCGTCAGTCTGCGGCTGCTCCTGGTCGGGTCGGTGATCGGCATCGTGATCGGTGTCCTGGTCGGGGTGTGGAATGCGATCAGGCAGTACCGCATATCGGACAGGGTGAGCGCGATCATCTCGATCTTCCTGATCTCGACGCCCGTGTTCCTGACCGCGGTGTTCCTGAAGATCGGCGCGACGAAGCTCAACCAGGACACCGGGCAGCAGCTGATCAACTTCACCGGCGAGGCGACACCCGGGCTGACCGGCACGTGGTGGGACCTCTTCGTGGACCGCGGGGTGCACCTGCTGCTCCCCACGATCTCGATCGCACTCGGCCTCATCGCGATCTACAGCCGCTACCAGCGCGCGACGATGCTCGACGTGCTCGGATCGGACTTCCTGCGCACCGCACGTGCGAAGGGCCTGACCAGGCGACAGGCGACGTTCAAGCACGGACTCCGGACGGCGCTCATCCCGATGACGACGCTGTTCGCCTACGGGTTCCTGGGCATCCTCACCGGTGCGACGTTCACCGAGAAGATCTTCGGGTGGAACGGCCTCGGCGCGTGGTTCATCGACTCCGTCCAGGGCAACGACGTCAACGCGGTCACCGCGTACACACTCTTCGCCTCGGTGGTGGTGCTCATCGCGGGCTTCCTCGCCGACGTGATGACCGCAGCGCTCGACCCGCGCGTCCGGAGGAGCTGAGATGACCGACACCCGCATCGAACCCGTCGACGGCGACACCCTCGGCAAGGCCGACGTCCCGCTGCCCGGGAGCCCGGGGACGAGTCAGAAGCAGCGGAACCGCTTCGTCCAGACCGTCGCCCGCGTCTTCATGAACCGCGGTGCCGGCATCGGCCTCGTCGTGATCGTCCTGCTGTTCGCGTTCGCGTTCCTCGGACCGTTCGTGACCAGGTGGGGGTACTCGCAGATCGACTACACCGCCTTCACGCAGCCGCCGAGCGCAACCCACTGGTTCGGGACGAACGGCATCGGACAGGACGTGTTCGCCCAGACCGCCCGTGCGATGCAGAAGAGCCTGCTCATCGGCTTGCTCGTCGCGCTGTTCTCGACCGCCCTCGCGGCGCTCACCGGCGCAGCGGCCGGGTACTTCGGCGGCTGGACCGACCGCATCGTGATGTTCTTCGTCGACATGCTGCTCGTGCTGCCGTCGTTCCTCATCATCGCGATCATCAGCCCGCGCATCCAGAACTCTGGGTGGATCGTGCTCGTGGTGCTCATCGCGGCGTTCGGGTGGATGGTCACGGCGCGCGTCGTGCGCTCGATGACGCTGTCCGTGAAGGAGCGCGAGTTCGTCCGGGCCGCGCGGTACATGGGGATCGGGCCCTTCCGGATCATCGTCCGGCACATCCTGCCGAACGTCGCGTCGTTCCTGATCATCGACGGGACGATCCAGGTGGGCGCCGCGGTCCTCGCGGAGACCAGCCTCAGCTACTTCGGCTTCGGCGTGCAGCCGCCGGACGTGTCGCTCGGTACGCTCATCGCGCAGAACCAGGACGCGGCGCTCACCAGTCCGTGGCTGTTCTACTTCGCGGCAGGCGCGCTCGTGATCTTCGCGATCGCAGCGAACCTGCTCGGCGACGGCCTCCGTGACGCACTCGACCCGACGTCCGCGACGGGCAAGAAGCAGAAGCGTGCGGGTCGGAAGCGCGACCAGAACCAGGCCGCGGTCGACGCGGCGTCGATCACCACACAGGCGGGCGCCGGCGTATGAGCACCACCACGACGAACACCGACGAGATCCTCCGCGTCCGCGACCTGCACGTCCGCTTCCCGACCCCTCGGGGCGAGGTGCACGCCGTCCGCGGGGTGGACCTCGAGCTCCGCCGTGGCGAGGTCCTCGGCATCGTCGGCGAGTCCGGTTCGGGCAAGTCGGTCACGAGCATGGCGATCCTCGGCCTGCTCCCGGAGACCACGGTCGTCACCGGCTCGATCGACCTCGACGGGCAGGAGCTGGTCGGTCGCAGCGACCGGCAGATGAGCAAGCTCCGCGGGTCGAAGGTGGCGATGGTCTTCCAGGACCCGCTGTCCGCGTTCACGCCGGTGTACACGATCGGCGAGCAGATCGCCGAGACCGTCCGGATCCACCGCGACGTCACGAAGCAGCAGGCCCGCGAGCGTGCGATCGAGCTCCTGAAGCTCGTGGGCATCCCGCAGGCCGAGAGCCGCGTCGACGCGTTCCCGCACGAGTTCTCCGGCGGCATGCGGCAGCGCGCGATGATCGCGATGGCGATGGCGAACGACCCCGAGGTGATCCTCGCCGACGAGCCCACCACGGCGCTCGACGTGACGATCCAGGCGCAGATCATCGACGTGCTCCGTACCGCGCAGCGGGAGACCGGTGCGGCGCTGGTGTTCGTGAGCCACGACCTCGGCGTCATCGCCGGGATCGCCGACCGGATCGCGGTCATGTACGCGGGCCGGATCGTGGAGACCGCCAGCGCCGAGGAGCTGTTCGCCCGCCCCCGGATGCCGTACACGATCGGCCTCATCGGTGCGCTGCCCCGACTCGACGAGTCGAGCGGCGGGCCCCTCGTGCCGATCCCCGGGTCACCGCCGTCGCTCATCGGACTGGCCGATGCGTGCCCGTTCGCCGACCGCTGCCCGCTCGCCGCCGAGGTGTGCCGGACGTCCGAGCCGGCACTCGAGGTCCTCGACGTCGCGGCCGGCGTCCCCGGCGAGGCGCCGGTGGACACGAGCGTTCCGCACGCCGCCGCCTGCCACCGCACCGACGAGGTCGCGAAGGCCCACGCCGACGCGGGGGCGATCTTCACGCTGCCGTCGATCGACACCGCCCCGGCCGCGCACGTGCAGCGCGCGGATCGTGATCCCGTCGTCCAGGTCGAGGGCCTCACGAAGACGTTCCCGCTCGTCAAGGGCTCGGTCTTCCGCCGGAAGGTCGGCGAGGTCTACGCCGTGGACGGGGTCGACCTCGACATCCGGCAGGGCGAGACGCTCGGTCTGGTGGGGGAGTCCGGTTCGGGCAAGTCGACGACGCTGCACCAGCTGATGGACCTGGAGCGTCCCGAGGTCGGCACCGTCGAGCTCTTCGGCGCACCGGTCGACACGAGCAAGTCCGGCACGAAGACCCTCCGAAACCGGATCTCGATGGTGTTCCAGGACCCGGCGGCGAGCCTCGACCCCCGCATGACCGTGTACGACGTCGTCGCCGAACCGCTCCGTGCGGTGGGTGCGAGTGCCGATCGGATCCAGGCGCGCGTGCCCGAGCTCATCGAACTCGTCGGACTCCGTTCCGCCGAGGCCGACCGGTACCCGCACGAGTTCTCCGGCGGCCAGCGACAGCGCATCTCGATCGCCAGGGCGCTCGCCACCGAACCGGAGCTGATCGTCCTCGACGAGCCGGTCTCAGCGCTCGACGTGTCGATCCAGGCCGGCGTGCTCAACCTGCTCGCCGAGCTCAAGGCGCGCCTCGGGCTGTCGTACCTGTTCGTCTCGCACGACCTGTCGGTGATCCGGCACGTCGCGGACCGCGTCAGCGTGATGTACCTCGGCCGCACGGTGGAAGAGGGCGCGGTCGACGAGGTCTTCGAACGCCCGATGCACCCGTACACGGCGGCGCTGATGTCCGCGGTGCCGGTGCCCGACCCGGTGGTCGAGCGCAGCCGGACGACGATCCTGCTCCCCGGTGACCCGCCGAGTCCCACCGAGCGTCGGACCGGCTGCCGGTTCCGGTCGCGCTGCCCGCTGTACGCGATGCTCCCGGACGCGCAGAAGTCGCGCTGCGAGGACGAGGTCCCCGAGAAGACGTCGCACCGCGGTGCGTCGGTCGACCACCGCGCGGCGTGCCACTACCCGGAGCAGGTGGCCACCCTCACGGCGTAGCCGCCGGCACTCGTCCGTCGGCCGCCCCGCCCCCGGCACGAGCGGGCGGAATACCCGGGTCCCATCGCGCACCTGCCCGGGTACTTCGCCCGTTCGCGGGGCGCGGGGCGCGGTGGCCGGCGGTCCGCAGGTGACCAGGTGCCGGGCGGGGGGGGGGGGGGGGGGCCGGGCCCCCCCCCCCCCCCCGCCCCGGGGGGGGGGGCGCCCCCCC
>JASCOI010000155.1 GCA_029959665.1 Microbacteriaceae bacterium PS02333 | reverse complement strand
CCCCCCCGGGCGGGGCGCCCCCGCCCCCCCCCCCCCCCCCCCCCCCCCGCCCGGACCGGGAACGCGACAGCGCCGGTCGACCTGGGCGGTCGACCGGCGCTGTGCCGATCCGTGCTGGGTGCGGATCAGCGCTGGGTGCGGCGACGCAGCGCGCGCAGGCCGACGAGGCCGGCACCGGCTGCGAGCATGGCGAGCGCCCACGGCATGGCGTCGGTGGCGTCCGAGCCGGTGTAGGCGAGCTGGCCCTTGGCCGTCGTCGGCGTGACCGCCGCGACCGGGGCCGTCACCACGGTCGGGTTCACCGTGACGGGGAAGGAGACGGAGAGCCCGTCCTCGGCGACCGTCAGCACGTGGGTGGACGCGTGCGGGAAGGTGACCTTGGTCGAGAACTCGTCTGCGTCGTACGCGATCTGGTCCGTCGCGTGGTCGCTCGTGATGGTCGGGACCGGGTACTCGTCCGCGTCGGGGTCGATGGTCGAGTTGCCGTATTCGTCGACGGGGGAGCCGTCCACCCAGAGTGACTTCCCCTGGTCGACCGTCACGGAGCCGACCGTGTCGGACGTCGGGTCCTGCTCGAAGTCGGCGGGCTGGTGGAACTGCGTGATCGTGCCGTCGTAGTCGATGATCCAGAAGTTCGACTCGACGCCGGGGCCGAAGAGGTCCTCGCTGCTCCGGTCGGCCGCGCTCGCCATCACGCCGACGGCCTTGCCGGCCTCGACGGTCACCTCGACGTACTCGGTCGCGGTGGACGAGCTGTTCGAGGCGACGACGGTGAAGTCGTAGACGCCGGCGAAGAACGGGGTGCCGTACAGCTCACCGGTCGCCTCGTTGAGCACGACGCCGTCGGGCAGGTACGTCTCCGGCGCGTCGTCCGGGTCGGTCGGGTCCGCGGACTCGGGGTTCGAGTAGCCGACGCTGTAGGTCACCGTGCCGCTGCCCGCGGTGACGGCGAAGACCTGCGAGAGCTGCTCGCCGGCGACCACGCTGAGGGCGAGGGGAGCGTCGGCGGTCGTCTCGTCGCCACCGAACGCCACGTCCTCGGTGACGGCCTTCGTCGTGCCGATCGCCTTGTTGCCGTCGGCGTCGGTGATCACGACGGTGATCGTCTTGCCGATGTCGTCCTTCGTGACCGTGTACGACGTCTGTTCGGAGATCGTCGGACCGTCGTCGAGGGACCAAGCGGTCGAGATTGCGCCGGTGAGCGGGGAGTCGGCACGGAGGGTGACGCCGACCTTCGCGTCGCCGACGATCGTCGCGGCCACGGGGTCGGCGGCGAGGGTGGACGTAGCGGAGCGCTTCGTCGGGGCCTTCGTCGCGGATGCGGTCGGCTCGCCCGTCGGGGTCGAGTCGTCGGTCGGCGTCGGCTCGTCGGTCGCCGGAGCGGTCGGCGTCGACTCGGTCGGCGTCGCGCTCGGGGTCTCGGTCGGCGTCGGGGTCCGCCCCGGGCGGGGGGGGGCGGGGGCGAGGACGGGGCGACCTGCGTGGAGACGGCGGGCGTCGAGTCGTCCGCGTACGCGGCGGTCGCGGTGACCATGCCGAGGCCGGTGGTCAGGCCGATGAGTGCGATCGTGGTGCCGACGGCGCAGGCGCGTCGGACACCGGAGGTGCTGCGGTGCACGGGTTCCCCCAGTGTTCGGGTCCGGACGGGTGCCGGATCGTAAGAATCCGCCGAGAATCTCAGGCGTGGTCGGATCGTACTGATATTCGCGCGCTCACAGGAACACGCCTGTCCGGAATGTGACCCGGGTTGGGGGTGCCGGACGGACGCCTCGGCGACTCGAGACTGACGAGAGGCACGGTGCCAACTGGCACCGTGCCTCTCGTCCACCGTCCTGCTGGATCAGACTCGGCGGCGATGCAGTCTCGTGGCGAGCAGGCCGGCGCCGGCGGCCAGGAGAGCGAGCGCCCATGCGAGCGGCGTCGTCGTGTCCGCCCCGGTGTACGCCAACGTGCCGGTGGACGGACCCGTCGTCGTCCTGCCCGCCGTGCTCGCGACCGGGTTGACGTCGATGATGAACGACGTCGATGCGCCCCCGTTCCCGATCGTCAGTCGGTGGTCGGACGCGTGCGGGAAGGTCACCCGGTACGCCTGGTCGGACGCGACCCACACGATCTGGTCGCTCGGGACGGAGCTCGTCAGGCTCGGCTGCAACTCGTCCGCCGGAGCACTGCTCAGGACGCTCCGGTTGCCGAAACGATCGACCGCGAGACCGGACACCAGCAGGGAGCTGCCCTGCTGCGCGGGGATGGATGGCACAGCGCCGAGCGGGCTGCCTTCGCCGTTGAAGGCCGTGATCGCACCGTCGGGGGCGATCGACCACGCCGTGGAACCGGGCGTGCCGCTGGTGACGATCGTCTGCACGCCGACCGCTGCTGCCGGCCGGACGGTGATCCGGACGTGGGCGATCGCCGTCGCGGTGCCGCGCAGGGCGACGACCCGGAAGTCGAACGTGCCGGCGGTGGTCGGCGTCCCGCTCAGCACGCCGGTGTCGACGTTGACGGTGTAGTCACCGGACGGCGCGTCCTGGATCGCGTAGGCCAACGGCCCCGTGCCGCCGGTGGTCGTGAAGGTGTGGGTGAACGGCGCCCCCGCGGTCACGTTCAGCGCGATCGGAGCGGCGGCGCTCGACGACTCCGTGAAGGCGAGTGGCGAGGGGGCGACGGTGAGTCGGACGTACTCGGTCACCTGCGTCGAGCCGCTCAGGGCCACGACCTGGAAGTCGAACGTGCCGGCCGTGGTCGGTGTCCCGCTCAGCACGCCGGTCTCGACGTTGACGGTGTACTCGGGGGATGGGGCGCTCTGGATCGCGTACGCGACGGTGCCGTTCCCGCCGGTCGTGGTGAACGTGTGGGTGAAGGGCGTCCCGACGGTGGCCTGCAGCGCGAGCGGAGCGGCCTGCGTCGAGGGCTCGGTGAACGCCAGGTCGCTGCCGTCGCTCGGCGCCGCGGCCGGGGCTGCGGCGGACGTGGTCGACGCCGTCGCGCTCTCCGTCGGCGTGCTCGTCGGCGTCGACGCGCTCGTGGGCGTCGACGCGCTCGTGGGCGTCGACGCGTCGGTGGCCGCGTTCGCCGGTGTGAGTCCGACGATCGAACTGATCGCGGTCACGGCCGTCACGATGCTGATCGTGGCGATCGCCCGGACCGGCGGCCTGGTGGACTGGTGCATGGATTCCCCCCTGGGAGTCTCGGATGCGAGCCCCGGTGCGCGGCTCGTCAGGAGCGACGATAGGGCCGACGGCGTCGTTGAGCACCGCTCGGGAGATCACGATTCCGAAACGCTGAGCCGGTCCTGACCTGGGGTTTTTCACAGGATCACGGAACACCGGCAGGTCTCGTCGGGCGACCCTCAGGAGTGCGGGGCCGCTGCAGCACGCTCGAGGGCGTCGCGGAACGCCGAGACCGCCGGTGACTCGGCACTCGCGATGCGCTGCGCGGTGAAGAGCGTGCGACGTGCCGGATCGGGGAGCTCGAGCAACCGGCAGCTCGTGGAGCGACCGGCCCAGACGAGGTCGGGCATGAGTGCGACGGCGTTCCCGGACTCGATGAGCCGGATCTGGGCCTGCAGGTCGGCGGTCTCGTAGCGGACGTCGGGTTCGAAGCCTGCGCGGCGGCAGGTCTGCTCGGCGAAGTGTCGTGATGCGGCCCCTCGTGGCTCCATCACCCACGGCAGTTCGGCGGCCTCGGCGAGGGACGACACCGGCCAGAGCGCCGTGTCCTCCGGCGGGAGTGCGAGCCGCACGGGGTCGGTCGTCAGGTCGCGGCTGTCGAGCCCGGGGAAGCGCGGGGCAGCGTGTGCGGGGTACTGCTCGGCGACGACCATGTCGAAGTCCCGCGCCCAGGTCTCCCCGAGCGCCGTCTCCGGCTCGCGCTGCACCATCTCGACGCGGACGTCGGGGTGCTCGATCGCCATGGTCCGGAGGGCGTTCGGCATCAGGGCGAGCGCTGCCGACTGGAACACCGCGACCCGGATGCGTCCCTGCACGGTGGTCAGCGTCGACTCGACCGACGCCTGGGCACGCTCCAGGGTGTCGAGGACGTCACTCGCCGCGGCCACGAGGACCTCCGCCTGCGGGGTGAGCTGCAGCCGCCGTCCCGCCTTGCGGAGGAGCTGGACGCCGGCTTCCCGTTCGAGGACCGCGAGCTGCTGCGACACCGCCGACGGGGTGAAGTTCAGCGCCTCGGCGACGGCCGCGACGGTGCCCCGGATCGAGAGTTCTCGGAGGAGGACGAGGCGGCGGACGTCGAGCATGCAGAAAGGATAGGTGAACTGAACGGATCCGATCAGAAAGAGTTGCTTCCGCTACCGAAACGCCGAGCAGCACACTGATGCCATGACCGACGTCCAGCCGCACGCCGACGCTGCGCCCACGACCGACCACGACCGCCTCGCCGACGAGTCCGTGGCGCTCGTCAGACAGTGGCTCGCCGAGGCGGAGACGTACCCGGTCGACGGGTCCGCGAAGCAGCTGGCCGGCGTCCTCGCCGACCCGAAGGGCCTGGCGTTCGCCGTCGGTTTCGTCGACGGCGTCGTCCGCCCGGAGGACCTCGGCGTCGCGGCACGTCGCCTCAAGCAGATCGCGCCGGACGCACCCGGGTTCCTGCCCGGCGCGCTCCGCGGACTGGTGCGCCTCGGTGGCGGACTGGCACCGAGCCTCCCGGGTGTCGTCGTCCCCATCGCCCGACGCGTGCTGCGGAACATGGTCGGCCACCTCATCGTCGACGCGA
The DNA here is from genome assembly GCA_029959665.1 of Microbacteriaceae bacterium PS02333. Lineage (GTDB taxonomy): Bacteria > Actinomycetota > Actinomycetes > Actinomycetales > Microbacteriaceae > Curtobacterium > Curtobacterium guangdongense. Next base: position 3,151 of record JASCOI010000155.1, on the reverse strand, counting down.
CCGATGCGAAGCTCGGTCCGGCCATCGCGAAGATCAAGCAGGACGGTGTCCGGCTCAACGTGAACCTGCTCGGCGAGGCCGTGCTCGGCGAACGCGAGGCGTCCCGGCGCCTCGACGGCACGCACAAGCTGCTCGCGCGGGACGACGTCGACTACGTGTCGATCAAGGTCTCCTCGACGGTGCACCCGCACTCGCCGTGGGCGTTCGACCACGCGGTGGACGACATCGTCGACAAGCTCCGGCCGCTGTTCTCGCGGGCCGCGGCCTCGGCGCCCGCCAAGTTCATCAACCTCGACATGGAGGAGTTCAAGGACCTCGACCTGACGATCGCGGTCTTCACGAAGCTCCTCGACGAGCCCGCGTTCCTCGGGCTCGAGGCGGGCATCGTCCTGCAGGCGTACCTCCCCGACGCGCTCTCCGCGATGCAGCAGCTGCAGGAGTGGTCCGCCGCTCGTCGAGCCCGTGGCGGTGCCGCGATCAAGGTGCGTCTGGTGAAGGGCGCGAACCTGCCGATGGAGCAGGTCGAGGCCTCGGTGCACGGCTGGCCGCTCGCCACCTGGCACACGAAGCAGGACTCCGACACGAACTACAAGCGTGTGCTCGACTGGGCGCTCACCCCGGACCGGATCGCGAACGTGCGGGTCGGCGTCGCCGGGCACAACCTGTTCGACGTCGCGCACGCCTGGCTGCTCGCCGCGGAGCGCGGGGTCCGGGACGGCATCGAGTTCGAGATGCTGCTCGGGATGGCGCAGGGTCAGGCCGCCGCGGTCCGCCGCACGGTGGGGTCGCTGCTGCTGTACACGCCGGTCGTGCACCCCGGTGAGTTCGACGTCGCGATCGCGTACCTGATCCGCCGACTCGAAGAAGGCGCGTCGCAGGACAACTTCATGTCTGCGGTGTTCTCCCTGCAGTCCTCGCCGCCGCTGTTCGAGCGCGAGGAGTCGCGGTTCCGCGCGTCCCTGGCGCCGCTGTCGCTCCCCGGTGGGCTCGCCGCGCCCTCGTCGCACCGGGTCGCGGACCGGTATGCCGCTGTGGGCCGTCCGACGCCCGGCCACTTCGAGAACACGCCGGACAGCGACCCGTCGGTCGCCGCGGTGCGCGAATGGGGTGCGGCGATCACCGCTCGGGTCGCGTCGTCGACACTGGGCGAGTCGGCCGTCCGGGAGGCTCGGGTCGGGTCGGAATCGCAACTCACGTCCGCCCTGGAGCGCGTTCGCGCCGCTGGTTCCGTCTGGGGGACCTGGTCCGGTCCGGCGCGCGGCGCGGTGCTCCACGCCGTCGGCGACGCGCTCGAGGCGAATCGCGCTGCCCTCGTCGAGGTGATGGCGTCCGAGACCGGGAAGACCATCGACCAGGCCGATCCCGAGGTCTCGGAGGCGATCGACTTCGCCCACTTCTACGGAGAGCTCGCGGCGTCGCTCGACGAGGTCGACGGTGCGACGTTCTCGCCGGCCGCGCTGACGCTCGTCGCGCCGCCGTGGAACTTCCCCGTGGCGATCCCCGCCGGGTCCACGCTCGCTGCGCTGGCCGCCGGGTCCGCCGTCGTGCTGAAGCCCGCGCCGCCGGCTGCTCGGTGCGCCGCCGTGCTGGCGTCGGTGATGTCCACCGCGTTCGACGCGATGGGTGCGCCGGCCGATGTGCTCGCGTTCATGGACGTCCCCGAGGACTCGCTCGGGTCCACGCTCGTCGCATCGCCGCTCGTCGACCGGGTGATCCTCACCGGCGCGTACGAGACCGCGTCGCTCTTCCGCTCGTTCCGGAAGGACCTGCCGCTCCTCGCCGAGACCTCGGGCAAGAACGCGATCATCGTCACGCCGTCGGCGGACCTCGACCTCGCGGTGAAGGACGTCGTCGCGTCGGCGTTCGGGCACGCGGGGCAGAAGTGCTCCGCGGCGTCCCTCGTGGTGCTCGTCGGCTCGGTCGCGAAGTCGCGGCGGTTCCGGTCGCAACTCCTCGACGCGGTGTCGTCACTCACCGTCGGGTACCCGACCGACCCGACCTCGCAGATGGGTCCGGTCGTCTCGCCGGCCGAGGGCAAGTTGCTCGAGGGACTGACCACGCTCGAGCCCGGGCAGAACTGGGCCGTGCAGCCCCGGCAGCTCGACGAGTCCGGTCGTCTCTGGAGCCCGGGCGTGCGCGCCGGCGTCAAGCGGGGGTCGGCGTTCCACCGCACCGAGTACTTCGGCCCGATCCTCGGCATCATGACCGCGTCGACCCTCGACGAGGCGATCGACATCGTCAACGAGGTCGACTACGGGCTCACCTCGGGGCTGCACTCGCTCGACCCGTCGGAGATCGGCACGTGGCTGTCGCGCATCGACGCGGGCAACCTCTACGTCAACCGCGGCATCACCGGGGCGATCGTGCGCCGGCAGCCGTTCGGCGGGTGGAAGAAGTCGGCCGTGGGTGCCGGGACGAAGGCCGGCGGCGTGAACTACCTGTTCGGCCTCGGGTCCTGGGCGCCGGCTCCGGCAACCGCGGGTGCGCCGGTGTCGGCAGTGGTCGCGGCGTTCGTCCGCGACTCCGGTGTCTCGTCGTCCTCGGTGTCCCGGGCCGTTGCGTCCGACGAGCTCGCGTGGACATCCCTCTTCGGGACCGCGGTGGACGTGTCCGCGCTGTCGGCGGAGCGGAACGTCGCGCGGTACCTGCCGTACCCGGGCGTGCACGTGCGGTTGGCGTCGTCGTCTGAGTCCTCTGACGATCTGGTTCGTGTCGTCGCTGCCGCCCTCCGAGCGGGGACGACGATCGACGTCTCCTCGGTGGGTGACGTGCCGGCCGCGATCGCCGCGCTGGACTGCGTCCGGTCGGTCACGTCGTCGGAGTCCGACGCGGCGTTCGGGGCCCGCGTGGCCGCCGGCCCGTCGACCCGGGTGCGGCTCATCGGCGGCTCTGCTGCTGCGCTGTACGAGGCCGTTGACGGTCGCCCCGACGTCGCGGTGTACGCGGAACCGGTCACCGAGGCCGGGCGTATCGAGCTGCTGCCGTTCCTCCGCGAGCAGGCCGTGTCGATCACCGCGCACCGTTTCGGGACGCCGAACCACCTGACGGACGCGTTGATCTGATCGGGCGGCGACACCGAACCGGGGGGCCGGCCCCCCCCCCCGCCGGGGGGGGGGGGGGGGGGGGGGGTGGGGGGGGGGGGGGGGGGGGG
>JASCOI010000154.1 GCA_029959665.1 Microbacteriaceae bacterium PS02333 | reverse complement strand
GCGTGTGCGGGGGCCGGGCGGGCGGGCTCGGCGAGCTCCGCCGCTGCGGGGGGTAAGCGCGCCGAGCACCACCCGCCGTTCCGTCCGGAGGCGCCGAATCCGGCGATCTCCTTCTCGATGACGACGATCTGGAGGCTCGGGTCGGCCTGGTGCAGGTACCACGCGGTCCAGAGACCGGTCAGTCCGCCGCCGATGACGCAGACGTCCGCCGAGCGGTCGCCGTCGAGCGGCGGCCGAGGCGTCAGGTCGTCGCGGCCGGAGGCCACGAGCTGGTCCATCCAGAACGAGACCCGCCGGTAGCCGGACACGGTCAGATCTTCGACGATGCCTCGGACAGGACGCTCCGCAGGATCGAGGTGATCTCGCGGAACTCCGGCTGCCCGATGGTCAGCGGCGGAGCGAGCTGCACGACGGGGTCGCCACGGTCATCGGCGCGGCAGTACAGCCCCGCGTCGAAGAGCGCCTTCGACAGGAACCCGCGGAGCAGGCGCTCGGACTCGTCGTCGTCGAACGTGGTCTTCGTGGCCTTGTCCTTGACGAGCTCGATGCCGTAGAAGTACCCGTCACCACGGACGTCGCCGACGATCGGCAGGTCGAGCAGGGTGTCGAGTTCGGCGCGGAAGAGCGGAGCGTTCTGCTGGACGTTCTGCAGCAGCCCCTCTTCCTCGAAGATGTCGAGGTTCTCCATGGCGACGGCGGCGGAAACGGGGTGCCCGCCGAACGTGTACCCGTGGTAGAAGGTCGTGTCGCCCTCGGAGAACGGCTCGAAGATCTTGTCGCTGATGATCGTCGCGCCGATGGGGGAGTACCCGGAGGTCATCGCCTTCGCGCACGTGATCATGTCCGGGACGAAGCCGTACGTGTCGCAGGCGAACATCGTGCCGATGCGGCCGAACGCACAGATGACCTCGTCCGAGACGAGCAGCACGTCGTACTCGTCGCAGATCTCACGGACCCGCTGGAAGTACCCGGGCGGCGGGGTGAAGCAGCCGCCGGAGTTCTGCACCGGTTCGAGGAAGACAGCCGCGACGGTGTCCGGCCCCTCGAACTCGATCATCTCGCGGATGCGCTCGGCCGCCCAGTACCCGAACTCCGCCTCGCTCTGGCCGGCGAAACCCATCTCGTCGGCGCGGTAGTAGTTCGTGTTCGGCACACGGAGGCCGCCGGGGGTCAGCGGCTCGAACATCTGCTTCATCGCGGGGATGCCAGTGATCGCGAGGGCGCCCTGCGGGGTGCCGTGGTAGGCGACCGCGCGGGAGATCACCTTGTGCTTCATCGGCTTGCCGCGGAGCTTCCAGTAGTACTTCGCGAGCTTGAACGCCGTCTCGACCGCTTCGCCGCCGCCGGTGGAGAAGAACACCTTGTTGAGGTCACCAGGGGCGTGGTCGGCCAGGCGGTCGGCGAGCTCGATCGCCGCGGGGTGCGCGTACGACCAGATCGGGAAGAAGCTCAGCGTCTCGGCCTGCTTGGCGGCCATCTCGGCCAGGCGCTTCCGCCCGTGGCCGGCGGCGACGACGAACAGGCCGGAGAGCCCGTCGATGTAGCCCTTGCCGTGGCTGTCGTAGACGTGGTGGCCCTCGCCGCGGACCATGATCGGGACCTCGGCACCCGCCTGGTTCGCACCGTGCCGGGCGAAGTGCATCCAGAGGTGGTCGCGGGACTTGCGCTGCAGGTCCTCGTTGTCGACCGGTGCGAACGGGTCGTAGGAGCCGAGTCGCGTGGACTGTTCGGTCTTCTGGTCGGAGATGGTCATCGCGTTCCCCAGTCGTAGAGCTGTTTGCGGAGTTGCAGGTAGACGAAGGTCTCGGTGCCGGTCACGCCGGGGATGGCCCGGATCGTGCCGTTGAGCAGTTCGATGAGGTCGTCGTCGTCCTCGCAGACGACCTCCACCATGAGGTCGAAGCTGCCAGCGGTCATCACGAGGTAGTCGACCGCCGCCAGTTGCTCGAGTGCGTCGGCGACCTTGCGGGTGTCGCCGTTCACACGGATGCCGATCATCGCCTGCCGGTGGAAGCCGAGCTGCATGGGGTCGGTGACCGCGACGATCTGCATGACGCCGGTCTCGGTGAGCTTCTGCACGCGCTGCCGGACCGCCGCCTCGCTGAGACCGACCGCCTTGCCGATCTCGCCGTACGGACGGCGCCCGTCTGCCTGGAGTTGCTCGATGATCCGCTTGGAGATGTCGTCGATCGGTCCCGGACGTCGTGGTGCTGCCGCCATGCCGGACAGCATGGCAGTGCATTCCGGGGGAAAGCAAGGGATTCCGTTGTGAACACCGTGTTTCGCGACGATTTCCGTTGTTACAAGTCTTCCGAACGAGCGGTTTCCGTGCCAGTATCGCCGCCATGCTGGACAGCACGAAGACGGCGTCGGACACGGCGTCGGACACGGCGTCGGACACGGCGACCCGTGACCTCCGGAACTTCGTCGGGGGCGAGTGGACCGCGTCCGGGACGAACACGTCGTTCGGCCTGGTGGACCCGACGACCGAGGCCGAGTACGGCATCTCGCCGATCTCCACCGCCGCTGATGTCGACGCCGCCTTCTCGGCCGCGAGCACCGCGTTCGAGACCTGGCGCCGCACGACCCCGGGGGAGCGGCAGCTCGCACTGTTCCGGATCGCCGACGCGGTGGAGGCCCGCGCGGACGAGTTCGCGGACCTCGAGTCGCAGGACACCGGGAAGCCCCGCGCCACCCTGGTCGAGGACGAGGTCATGCTCTCCGTCGACCAGATCCGGTTCTTCGCCGGCGCCGCCAGGAACCTCGAGGGCCGGAGCGCCGGCGAGTACCTGGCCGACCACACGTCGTTCGTCCGGCGCGAGCCCATCGGTGTCGTGGCCCAGGTCACCCCGTGGAACTACCCGCTCAACATGGCGGTGTGGAAGATCGCCCCGGCGCTCGCCGCCGGCAACACCACCGTCTTGAAGCCGAGCGACACGACACCGCTCTCCACGCTGCTGCTCGCCGAGGTCGCCGCGGAGTTCCTGCCGCCGGGGGTCCTCAACGTCGTGCTGGGCGACCACTCCACCGGCGCCGCGATGATCGACCACCCGACCCCCCAGCTGGTCTCCATCACCGGGTCGGTCCGCGCGGGCATGGCCGTCGCCCGAGCCGCGGCCGGCGACCTCAAGCGCACGCACCTCGAACTCGGCGGCAAGGCCCCCGTGATCGTGTTCGACGATGCCGACATCCCTTCCGCGGTGGCCGGCATCGTCGCCGCCGGGTTCTTCAACGCCGGGCAGGACTGCACCGCGGCCACCCGGCTCCTGGTGCAGGAGGGCATCCACGACGAGTTCGTGGCGGCGCTCGCCGAGGAAGCCCGGACCAACGCGAGGACCGGCACGGACGGGTACTTCGGGCCGGTCAACAACGTGAACCAGCTCACGCACGTGCAGGACTTCCTCGACACGCTCCCCGACCACGCGACGATCGAGCTCGGCGGACACCGTGTCGGCGACGTCGGGTACTTCCACGAGGCGACGATCGTCTCCGGGCTGCGGCAGGACGATCCGATCGTCCAGCAGGAGGTGTTCGGCCCCGTGCAGACCGTCCAGCGCTTCCGCACCGAGGCCGAAGCGCTGCGCGCCGCGAACGACGTCGAGTACGGCCTCGCGAGCTCGGTGTGGACGACCGACCACGCCAGGGCGATGCGCTTCGCCCGTGACCTCGACTTCGGGTGCGTGTGGATCAACACGCACATCCCGATCGTCGCCGAGATGCCGCACGGGGGCTTCAAGCACTCCGGCTACGGCAAGGACCTCTCCCAGTACGGGTTCGAGGACTACACCCGCATCAAGCACGTCATGTCGTACATCGGCTGACCCTGACCCCCGCACCGAGCAGCAGGAGGCACCATGGCAACGACCGGCACCTTCGCCGAATCCGGAGCAGATCTCCGGCTCGAGCAGATCACGAAGTCCTTCCCCGGACACACCGCGGTCGACGCCCTCGACCTCACCGTGCCCGCCGGGTCGTTCTTCGCGCTCCTCGGGCCGTCCGGCTGCGGGAAGACCACCACGCTGCGCCTCGTCGCCGGCCTCGAGGAACCGACGAGCGGCAGCATCCTGCTCGGCGGGAAGGACGTCACCGACACGAAGCCGTACCAGCGGCCGGTCAACACCGTCTTCCAGAACTACGCGCTGTTCCCGCACATGAGCGTGCTCGACAACGTCGCGTTCGGCCTGAAGCGTCGGCGCATCCCGGACCCGATGACGAAGGCGCGGGAGGCCCTGCACCTCGTGGAGCTCGACTCGTCCGCGTCGAAGCGACCGGCACAGCTCTCCGGCGGCATGCAGCAGCGCGTCGCCCTGGCCCGCGCGATCGTGAACCGCCCGGCGCTGCTGCTCCTCGACGAACCGCTCGGCGCCCTCGACCTGAAGCTCCGGCACCAGATGCAGCTCGAACTCAAGACGATCCAGGCCGAGGTCGGGCTCACCTTCCTGCACGTCACGCACGACCAGGAAGAAGCGATGACGATGGCCGACACCGTCGCCGTCATGAACGGTGGCCGGATCGAGCAGATGGGCAGCCCCCAGGACCTCTACGAGCTGCCCCGCACGGCGTTCGTCGCGAACTTCCTCGGCCAGTCGAACCTGCTCGAGGGCGAGGTCCGGGGCACCGAGGGCGAGCTGCTCGTGGTCGCCACCGCGGCGGGCACCATCGCGGTCCCGACGGCGCGTGCGGTCGCGACCAGCGGTCGTGTGGTCGTCGGCGTCCGTCCCGAGAAGCTCAAGATCCGCACCGCGGAGCCGTCGCACGAAGCGGGACGCAACATCCTCGGACCCGGCCGTGTGGTCGACGTCTCGTTCTCCGGCGTCAGCACGCAGTACCTCGTCGACGTCCCCGGTGCCGGCCGCGTCTCCGTCTTCGCGCAGAACACGAAGGGCGGACCCCGCATCGCCACGGGCACCGAGGTCTGGCTCACCTGGGGCGTCGACCACGGGTTCGGCCTGGAGGCTCCCATGGCGTCCGACGCGAGCGTCACCACCCAGCCCGCACCGGGCCTCCAGGCCGAGACCGTCACCGCAGGTGCGGTCGCGTGAACGCCGGGCCGGACCTGGTGCGCGGACTGACGTCCGCGCGGGTGAGCCGACGCGGCTTCCTGGCCGGCGGTGGCGCGGCGGCGGTCGCCGCCCTGCTGGCGGGGTGCAGCATCAAGGGGTCCGCGGCCTCGCTCGAGGAGCACCCCGTCGACTGGACCGCGTTCTGGAAGGACGCGAAGGCGACCAAGGAGCTCAACTTCGCCAACTGGCCGCTCTACATCGACTCCGACCACGGCAAGTCCGAGTCCCTCGCGCTCTTCAAGCAGGAGACGGGGATCGCGGTCGACTACCAGGCGGTGATCCAGGACAACGCGACGTTCTACGCGACCGTCTCACCGATCCTGCGCGCACAGGGTGCGACCGGCTACGACCTCGTCGTCATGACGAACGGGTACGAGCTCACCGAGATGATCAAGAACGGCTTCGTGTGCGAGCTCGACCACACGCGGTTGCCGAACTTCGCGAAGTACGCGTCCGAGTCGGTGAAGAACCCGAACTACGACCCGGACAACAAGCACTCGGTCGTCTGGCAGACCGGGTTCACCGGACTCGCGTACAACCCGAAGTACACCGGGCGGAAGATCACGTCCTTCCAGGACCTCCTCGACCCGGCCTTCAAGGGCCGCGTCGGGTTGATGAGTGACAACACCGAGCTCGGCTCCCTGGCGTTGCTCGCCCTCGGCATCGCCCCGGAGACGTCGACCCCCGCCGACTGGCGCAAGGCCCAGGCGTGGCTCAGGAAGCTCCGGCCGAGCGTCACCGGGTTCTACGACCAGAGCTACATCAACCGGCTCGAGAACGGCGACACCTGGATCACCCAGGCGTGGTCGGGCGACGTGTTCCAGGCGCAGCAGTCCGGGTTCCCCGACCTGGAGTTCGTCACGCCGGAGGAGGGCCAGATGACCTGGCACGACAACATGCTCATCCCGCGGCAGGCGTCGAACCCGGTGTCGGCGCTGTCCTGGATGGACTTCTACTACACGCCGAAGATCGCGGGGATCGTCGAGGACTACGTCAACTACGTGTGTCCGGTGCCCGCGGCCGAGGACTACGTCAGGAACCAGCTCGACGACAAGACGGTGGCGGACAGCCCGCTGGTGTTCCCCGACGCCTCGGTCCTCGAGAAGTCGCACGAGTTCCGGGTGTTCGAGAACTACGACGAGTACTCGGAGTGGAACGGCATCTTCAACGCGGTGGTGCAGTCGTGACGGCGCTCGGGGTCGCTCCCGGGGTCGGTCTCGACCCGGCGCCGGTCCGCCGCGGTCGTCGTCGCAGCACGCCGTTCCTGCTCGCGCTGGTCGGGACCGCGTACCTCTGTGTGTTCTTCGTCATCCCGCTCGTGTCCGGGCTCATCGTCTCGCTCATGTCGGGCAACCCGGATGACGGCTACACGTTCACGTGGAACTTCGGGATCTACTCGTCCCTGTTCGTGGACCCGCAGGTGCCGTACCTGACGTTCCTGCTCCGGTCGCTCTGGTACGGCTTCGCTGCGACATTGGTGACCATCATCGTGGGTTACCCGGTGGCGTACTTCATCGCGTTCCGGGTGTCACCGCGGTGGAAGAACCCGCTCCTGATGCTCGTGTTCGTGAGCTTCCTCGTGTCGTTCATCATCCGCACCGACATGTGGGCGTTCGTCCTCGCGTCGCAGGGGCCCGTCGTCACGTTCCTGCAGGGGATCGGGGTCGCCGGCAAGGACTTCCACATCCTCGGCACCGGCGGGGCGGTGATCTTCGGTGACGCGTACAACGACCTCGCCTTCATGGTGCTGCCGATCTACGCGGCGCTCGAACGCATCGACCCGAGACTCGGCGAAGCCGCACACGACCTCTACGCGGGGCGGTTCCGGGCGTTCTGGCACACCACGCTGCCCCTGTCCCGTGCCGGCATCTTCGCCGGGGTCCTGCTCGTGTTCATCGACTGCGTGGGGGACCCGGTGAACTCGGCGCTCCTCGGCGGCACGAACACGTACACGATCGGGCAGGCCATCCAGGACGCCTACTCCGGCAACCAGCAGTACAACGTCGCCGCTGCCCTGTCGACCGTGCTCATGGTCGTGCTCGGCATCATCCTGTTCATCTACGCCCGGGTCTCCGGCACCGACGACCTCGAGGACCTCGTATGACCGCCGTCGCACCGCGCCGTCACGGCGTGAACCGTCGTGGGCCCTGGCTCGCCATCGTCTACTGGGTGGTCATCGCGATCACCCTCGTACCGATCGTCTACATGATCGTGTACTCGTTCAACGACGCCCCCACCAACCGGCTGACCTTCGCGTGGAACGGCTTCACCACGTACTGGTACGCCAACCTCGTGAACGTCTCCGGGCTCGGGTCCGCGTTCGTCACGTCGGTCGTCATCGCGTTCCTCGCGGCGATCGTCTCGGTCGCGATCGGGCTCCCGCTCGCCCTGGCGCTCGAGCGCTACCGGTTCCCCGGGCGCGGGGCCGTCAACGCCGTCGTGTTCGCGGACATCGCGGCGCCGTCGATCGTCGTCGGCTCCGCGTCGCTGTCGTTCTTCCTGTCGATCGGGCTCGGCACCGGGTTCCTGACGGTGCTGCTCACCCACGTGGCGTTCGACGTCGCGTACGTCGTCGTCGTGCTCCGAGGACGGATCGCCGGGACGTCGCGTGCGCTCGAGGAGGCCGCCGGCGACCTCGGCGCGACGCCGTTCCAGGCATTCCGGCTCGTCACGCTGCCGTTGCTCGCGCCGGGGATGCTCGCCGCAGGGCTGCTGGCGCTGGCGATGTCGATCGACGACTACGTGATCACGTCGTTCGTCGCCGGGCCCGCTGTCACCTTCCCGCTGTTCGTGTACGGCGCCGCGAAGGCCGGGATGCCGCCGCAGGTGCTGTGCTTCGGGACGCTGGTGTTCGCGGTGGGGCTGCTCGTCGCGCTGCTCAACGGGGCGCTCAACCGGCGCTTGTCCCGCACGCGCGGCTGATCCGACGTCCGGACGCCGGAACGTGGGGCCCCCCCCCCGCAGCGGGGGGGCCCCCCGCGGGGGGGGCGGTGGGGGGCCCCGCGGC
>JASCOI010000153.1 GCA_029959665.1 Microbacteriaceae bacterium PS02333 | reverse complement strand
CGACGAGGGCCACCGCATCGCTGCGGTGGCCCTCTTCGTGTTCCTCGGTCCTAGTCGATGGCGCGGATCGCGTCCTGCGGGTTGCACCCGTCGGCGATCAGCTCGGCGATGCGTGCGATGCGGACGGCCGCCCGACCGTCGCCATACGGAGAGGACGTCTCCATCGCCGACCGCGGGGCGGAGAGGACGGTGTTGGCGACTCGGGCGATGTCCACGTCCGGGGTGACGAGCTGCGCGTGGCCGCTCTCGATCGACTCGGGGCGCTCGGTCGAACGTCGGACGACGAGCAGCGGGACGTCGAGTACCGTGCACTCCTCCTGCACGCCACCAGAATCCGACACGAGCAGCGCGGCGTGCTGGGCGAGCCCGAGGAACTCCGCGTGACCCGGGGACGGCTGAACGTCCAGACCGTCGAGCAGGTGTGTCAGCCCGAAGCGTTCCACCGCTGCGCGGGTCCGCGGGTGGAGCAGGAACGCCACCCGTGCGTGGATCCGGTTCAGTCCGACGAGCACACGCTTGAGTGCCGCTCGCGTGTCCGTGTTCTCGGGACGGTGGATCGTGGCGACCACGTACGCGCCGTCTCGGGGGGCAGGAGCCGGGGCAGAGGCGAGCGACGTGCGGGTGGCCTCGACGATGGTGTTGCCGGTCACCGCGATGCTCGCCGGGACGATGCCCTCGCGTTCGAGGTTGACGGCGTTGTGGATCGTGGCCGCGCAGTGTACGTCCGCGAGGGCTCCCGTCACGATGCGGTTGAGCTCCTCGGGCATGCCCCGGTCGTACGAGCGGAGGCCCGCTTCGACGTGGATCACCGGGATCCCGAGGTAGTTCGCCGCCTGCGCGCCGGCCGAGACCGCGTTCGTGTCGCCCTGCACGATGACGGCCTTCGGGCGGTTGCGCTCGAACGCTGCGGTCAGGGCGAGCATCGCGGTGGCGATCTGCGTACCGCGGTTCGCACCCCCGATGCCCGTGAGGATCTCGTCCGGGGCGCCGATGCCGAGCTGGGTGAGGAACTGGCCGGACAGCTCGTCGTCGTAGTGCTGCCCGGTGTGGATGACCCGCGCGCGTCCTGCGAGCGCGTGGATCACCGGCGCGAGCTTGATGATCTCCGGCCGAGTGCCGAACACGACTGCGACGTCCTGTTCACGCGGGGTGTGTGCGGTCTGATCGGCCCACCCGGTCTGCGGTCTCGGACTGGGACTCAGCGCCGAGTGGATGGGTGTCGTGGTCGCGTGCATGTCGGGTCCTGTTCTCTTCGGGTGAACCGGCGGTTGCACAACCGGTTTATGTATGAAATACTAACATACGAAACAAGATATGCGCCTAGCTGGAGCAAGCCTCCGGTCCCGACGAAGCCGACCTTCGACCGGGTTCCCGATCGGGACGGCGGCGCCCCTCGAAAGGACACGCACATGTACGGAGGCGGAAGCGGCATTGGCCCGATCGCCGGCGGGGGAGCGGGAGCGACACTCGCCTACACCGGCACGGGGGACCTCGTGTTCCCGCTGGTCATCGCGGCCGTCGCACTGGTCGTCGGAACCCTGCTGTCGATCCGGAGCCGCCGGTTCGCCCGCACCGCGACGCCGAGCGCGGCCTGACCCCAATCTGACCACCCGGCCGAACCCGACGACCCGAAAGCGACCGCAGTGCCATGACGATCACGACCCCTTGCCGGACCGCCCTGCTCGACACCACGGATGACGCATCGTTCACCGTCGAGTACCAGGCCACCCTGGCCCGTGAGTTTGCGGTCGCCATCGCGCTGATCGAGATCGAGGAGCGCACCGCTCAGGTCATCCAGGCCACCGGTACCAGCGCGCACCTCGACCTCACTCAGGAACGGATCGAGACGGACCCGGTCGCAGCGCTCCTGCACGTCTGCGGGATCCTGCTCACCGGCAACGACGACGTTGAACGCGCCCTACGCGCCATCAACGACTTGACTCGACCCGAACTCCTCCGCCTCCGCCGTATCCATATCGACCCCGCGCCTCTGGCCATCACCCTCACCGGTCTGGTCAAAACCTGGAACGCGGGCAGCCCTCACGGCGCGGAAACGCTCCTCCGACGCGCGATCAAACAGATCACCACCTGACAGAACAGGCAGCCCTCGAGGCCGGCGATCCAGCTGGTGGAGCGCCTCAGCCCGCTCGCTGACGCAACCGCGGCCGAGCTTCTCGCTTTAGCCAGCACGAAGGCGCCCGCACGCCTCAAGTCTCCTCACTGCTCCACCGCCGAAAAGCACTAGCGCCGTGAGACCACCTCTCGCGCCGACACCGAACGCTGCTCACACCCATTAGAGAAAGTGCCAGCTCAAACCATGCGACTCACTGCACTCCCTTCGATTGATCAGCGAGCGCGGCTCCCACTTCGCCCTTGACCTCGACTCGGCCAGCCTGATCACCGCGACGCTCGACGTGACCGTCGCGCTCATCCCGATCTCCGGCGCCGACTGCCAGCGCGCCGTGAACGAGGTCCTGGCCTTCTATCGCCCGACCCGGCTCCGAGCCCGACGCATCGCCGTCGACACAAACGCCCTCCGGATCACGCTCGACGGATTCATCCGAGCCCAGACGCGAGACGACTCCGTCGGCGTCGAACCCTCGTCCGCCTAACGCTGGGCATCCTGTCCGCTTCGGTCGCTCGGACCTTGCGAGAACCTCGCTCCCCGAACTCTCGTGGCGCCTGCCGGCGGTTTCCACGAGCTCACACCTATGCCCGCCGGCACTCATCACATCCCGCAACACCGACCAGAATAGGAAGCCGCACGTCATGCGACTTAAGACAATCCTCAGCGCCACCGGCGCCGTCGGCATCACCGCCGCCCTCGCTCTCGCCTCTGTGGCTCCCGCGAACGCCTCAGATGATCCCAAGGCGCACGTCACGGTAGATAGCGACCGCGTTCAGGGGTATTTCCACACGTGGACGAGCTCCACCGATCCCTATAAGGGATGGTGGAACGCTTGGGGGGCGCCTGCAAACGGTGTCACGCTGGTATCGGTCGACGCCGGCAAGGACGGAGCACCGACCGGGGGAGCCGCATATACCTTCCCTGTTCCTGGCGGGCAGGCGGGTACCATTTCGCCGGTGGATGCTCCTGAACGCTGCCTGACGCTGCCGCCTCGCAGCCTTCAGGGTGTAACTCTCCAGCGCTGCTCCGAGTCTGCTGATCAGGTTTGGCAAATCGGCGCCAACGGCTCGATCTATGGTAACGGGGCGCAAATCTCGGATCGCGACGAAGGTTCATTCAAGAACAATCCCCTCGTGCGCATGCGGTATAGTGGTACTCCGGCCGAACGCCTTGTGCTTGAGGGGCTGAAGCCCGTTGGGAACGTCGCCGACCTCGTGGCGAACGTGCGGCAGAATGATGCTTCGTCCAAGACCGCGGTGATTGGCGGGACCGGCGAGCCGGGTGCGACGATTCTCCTCGAGGGGCCGTGGGGCTCAGAAGAGACCGTCGTCGACGAGAACGGCGACTGGTCCAAGGAAATTGGTGGCCTGATTACGGGAGACAACCCGGTGAAGGTCACGCAGAAGTTTGAAGGCGCGGAGGATCAGACGAAGGACCTCACCGTGTCGTTCGACGCCACGAAGCTCACGGCGGACGTCAAGTCGGTCGACACGGACGCGAAGACCGGTGTCGTCGGTGGGAAGGGTGAGCCGGGCGTCGAGCTCGAGGTCACGAACCCGGACGGGACCTCGCAGAAGGTGACCGTCGGAGACAACGGTGAGTGGACCGCCACCATCCCGAACCTGCAGACCGGCAGCAACCCTGTCAAGGTCGTCCAGAAGGTCGGCGAGGATGAGCAGGAAGCGAACGTCGACATCACGATGGACGCCGCGAAGATGTCGGCCGAGGTCATCTCGGTGGACGCCGGCGACAAGACCGCTGTGGTCGGCGGCAAGGGTGAACCGGGCGAGAAGCTCGAGATCACGAACCCGGACGGCACCACGCAGGAGGTCGTCATCGGCGACAACGGCGAGTGGACTGCGACCGTCCCGGGACTCCAGGAGGGCGAAAACCCCATCAAGGTGAAGCAGCCCTCCACAGGTGACGAGATCGACCTCGTCGCGACGCTGCTGCCCTCCCCGATCGTCGACCCGGCGATCGCCGGTGGTGCGGGCATCGCCGCACTCGCCGCTCTCGGCACGGTCCTCCTGGTCCGCCGCCGCAACACCGTCAAGCAGTAACAGCACCACCGCTTGACCCTGGTGGGCCGGTGTCCGAAGTCCGGCACCGGCCCGCCCCACCGCTCTGCCGAACCTCAACCGCGAGGTCCACGGCATGCTCGGGTACGAAGCCGGGTCCACGCACCGTCGTGGACCCGGCATCCGTCGTTTGCGGGCTGGAGCCTGTGACTTGAGTGAGAACGACGCAAGTTTGACTTTCTCAGGTTGACGCTCCTCCAGTCCGGAGTAGAGTTGAGTCCATCGGACGCAAGTCCGGAAGACTTCAGCACCACAGCAACGACAGAAGGAGCACCCAACACATGGGACGTGCAGTAGGCATCGACCTCGGAACCACCAACTCCGTCGTCTCCGTACTCGAAGGTGGCGAGCCCACCGTCATCGCGAACGCCGAAGGGCTTCGCACCACCCCGTCGATCGTCGCGTTCACGAAGGACGGTGAGGTCCTGGTCGGCGAGACCGCCAAGCGCCAGGCCGTCACGAACGTCGACCGCACGATCGCGTCCGTCAAGCGCCACATCGGCACCGACTGGACGACCGACATCGACGGCAAGAAGTACACGCCGCAGGAGATCTCGGCTCGTATCCTCGGCAAGCTCAAGCGCGACGCCGAGCAGTACCTCGGCGAAGACGTCACCGACGCGGTCATCACCGTGCCGGCGTACTTCAACGACGCCGAGCGTCAGGCGACCAAGGACGCCGGTGAGATCGCCGGGCTCAACGTCCTCCGCATCATCAACGAGCCGACCGCGGCTGCGCTGGCGTACGGCCTCGACAAGGGCAAGGAAGACGAGCTCATCCTGGTCTTCGACCTCGGTGGCGGCACGTTCGACGTCTCCCTGCTCGAGGTGGGCAAGGACGACGACTTCTCCACGATCCAGGTCCGCGCGACCTCCGGTGACAACCGCCTCGGTGGTGACGACTGGGACCAGCGCATTGTCGACTACCTGATCAAGAAGTTCAAGGACGAGCACGGCGTCGACCTGTCCACGGACAAGATCGCCAAGCAGCGCCTGAAGGAAGCCGCCGAGCAGGCGAAGAAGGAGCTCTCGAGCCAGCTGAGCGCCAGCATCCAGCTGCCGTACCTCACCCTGACAGCCGACGGCCCGCTGAACCTCGACGAGACCATCTCGCGCGCACAGTTCGAGCAGATGACCTCCGACCTGCTCGACCGCACGAAGAAGCCGTTCAACGACGTCATCAAGGAAGCGGGCGTGTCGGTCAACGACATCGCGCACGTGGTGCTCGTCGGTGGCTCGACCCGTATGCCCGCCGTGGCCGAGGTCGTCAAGCAGCTCACCGGTGGCAAGCAGCCGAACCAGGGCGTCAACCCTGACGAGGTCGTGGCCGTCGGCGCCGCGCTGCAGGCCGGCGTCCTGAAGGGCGAGCGCAAGGACGTCCTGCTCATCGACGTCACGCCGCTGTCGCTCGGCATCGAGACCAAGGGCGGCCTGATGACGAAGCTCATCGACCGCAACACCGCGATCCCGACCAAGCGGAGCGAGACCTTCACGACCGCTGACGACAACCAGCCGTCGGTCGCGATCCAGGTCTTCCAGGGCGAGCGCGAGTTCACCCGCGACAACAAGCCGCTCGGCACGTTCGAGCTCACCGGCATCGCACCGGCTCCCCGTGGCGTGCCCCAGGTCGAGGTCACGTTCGACATCGACGCCAACGGCATCGTGCACGTGTCCGCGAAGGACAAGGGCACCGGCAAGGAGCAGTCGATGGTCATCTCCGGCGGCTCGTCGCTGCCGAAGGAGGACATCGAGCGCATGGTCCGCGAAGCCGAGGAGCACGCGGCCGAGGACAAGGCCCGTCGTGAGGCGAACGAGCGTCGCAACCAGGCCGAGCAGCTCGTCTACTCGATCGAGAAGCTCATCAAGGAGAACGACGAGAAGCTCCCCGCCGACGTCAAGTCCGAGGTGCAGGCCGACGTCGACGCGCTGAAGTCCGCCCTCGCGGGTGAGGACGAGGACGCCGTCAAGACCGCCTTCGACAAGCTCAACGAGTCGCAGGGCAAGCTCGGTCAGGCGATCTACTCGCAGCAGGACGCCGGTGCTGCCGGTGCTGCTGGTGGCGAGCAGCCGAACGCCGAGCAGGCGGCGGACGACGAGGACATCGTCGACGCCGAGGTCGTGGACGACGACGAGAACGACAAGAAGTAGTCGATGACGGACGCCAACGACAACGTCAACGACAAGGACGAGCCCCAGGTCGAGGGTGACGCCACGAACGCGGCCGAGCCCGAGGACCTGATCGAGGCCGAAGGGCCGGACGTCGAGGTCCCGACGGACGCACCCGCCGGCGGCGAGCAGGACCTCAGCCCCGAGGACGAAGCACTCCTGGCCGACGCGGCCCGGGGCATCGCCGAGGACAAGCTGAGCTCCGAGGATCGCGACCTGGTCGCCGAGATGCGTGCGGACATGCTCCGTGCGCAGGCCGAGCTGGTGAACTTCCGGAAGCGCGTCGAGCGCGACCGTGAGGCCAACCGCGAGGTCGCGATCGCCGAGGTCGTCCGGGCACTCCTGCCGGCGCTCGACGACCTGACCCGTGCAGAGGCACACGGCGACCTCGCCGAGGGCCCCATGCAGGTCATCGGCCAAAAGATCCGCGGCGGCTTCGAGAAGTTCAAGCTCGTGCAGATCGGCGAGAAGGGCGAGTCCTTCGACCCGAACATCCACGAGGCGATCGTGCAGCTGCCGACTCCCGGTGCCACCGGCCAGACCGTGGCGGACGTCGTCGAACCGGGATACAAGCTCGGGGAGCGGGTCCTTCGTGCGGCCAAGGTCGCGGTGGCGGTCCCGGCCTGAGCCGGGCACTCCGTGGCGACGACAGAAGAAGGTAGGTGAGCAGTGGCCAGTCAGGACTGGTTCGACAAGGACTTCTACAAGGTCCTCGGTGTGTCCAAGGACGCATCGGAAGCCGAGCTCAAGAAGACCTACCGGAAGCTCGCGCGGCAGTTCCACCCGGACTCCAACCCGGGTGACGCCGCTGCCGAGAACCGCTTCAAGGAGATCAGCGAGGCCTACTCGGTGCTCTCCGACAAGGAGCAGCGCGCCGAGTACGACCAGGTCCGCGCCATGGGCTCCGGCGCTCGCTTCACGGCGGGTGGCGGAGGCCAGGGCGGCTTCGAGGACGTCTTCGGCGGGATGTTCGGCCAGCAGGGCGGGGGCGGGCAGCGCGTCCGCTTCGGCCAGGGCGGCGGTGGCGGCTTCGAGGACATCCTCGGCGGCATGTTCGGCGGCGGTGCCGGGGGCGGCTTCGGCCAGGCCTCCGGCGGGTACCGCGGCTTCGGCGGTCCGACGAAGGGGCGCGACGTCACCGCGACGACGACGCTCGACTTCACGACGGCCATCGCCGGCGACACCGTCAAGCTGTCGCAGGGCAACGGCCGGCCGGTCAACGTCCGCATCCCCGCTGGGGTGGCTGACGGCCAGAAGATCCGGCTCCGCGGTCGTGGCGAGCAGTCGCCCGACGGCGGCGAGTCCGGTGACCTCGTGGTGACCGTGCACGTCCGCAAGCACCCGGTGTTCGAGCGCGACGGGCAGAACCTCCGCGTGGACGTCCCCGTGACGTTCGTGGAGGCAGCGCTCGGCGCGACGATCCAGGTCCCCACCCTCGGTGGTGACCCGGTCAAGCTCCGGGTCGCGCCCGGCACGCCGTCCGGTCGTGTCCTGCGCGTCAAGGGACGCGGCGTTGCGACGAAGAACGGGACGGGCGACCTGCTCGCCACCGTCCAGGTCGCGGTGCCGTCGCACCTCTCGGACAAGGCGAAGGAAGCGGTCGAGGCACTCGCCGCGGCGCTTCCGGACGAAGATCCCCGCGAGGACCTCCTCGCCAAGGCGCGCAGCTAGCGTGCCCAACCCAGCCTGGAGGCTCGGCGCGGCGCCGGGCCGGGGCCGCCCCCCCCCGCCCCGGGGGGTTTGTGCC
>JASCOI010000152.1 GCA_029959665.1 Microbacteriaceae bacterium PS02333 | reverse complement strand
TGTTAAAACGACCCCGGCCCCACCCCCCACCCGCCAGACGGGGCGCGGGGCCGCGCGACAGGACCGCGGAGCCCAGGACGAGCAGCGGGTGATCGGGTGAGCAGACCGCTCACGTCACCCCGTGGCGGACGGGAGGCACGGTGCCAGCTGGCACCCTGCCTCCCGTTCGCACGTGGCCGCGTTCCGGGCGCGACCCGCCGCGCTCAGGCCAGGAACGGGATCCGCGGCGCGATGCCGCGGACCCACACCGCCCGGACGAACGGTGCGACGCCGAGGGCCCAGAGGACCGACGCCAGGACGTCCGTCGGGAAGTGCACACCGTCGACGAGCAGCGAGCAGAGGACGACGAGGACGACGAGCGGTGCGGCGACGCGGACGGCCTCGGCGGCCCGGGTGTCGGCGAGTAGCAGGACGACCGCGACGGCCGCGGCGACGACGAACACGGAGTGCCCGCTCGGGTAGGACGCGTCGACCTGCGCGGGGGAGAACGGATGGGGGAGTTGCAGCGCGTCGGGGCGGGCACGGTGGACGACGAGCTTCACGACCGCTGACGGCAACCACGTGCCGGCGATCACCACCGCGAACGCCGCGGCGGGCCGCACGTCGCGACGGACCGCCCAGATCACGGCGGTCGCGACCACGGTCAGCAGGATCGCCGGGACGGGACTGAACAGCTCGTAGACGGTGTTCGTCACCACGCCGACGAACCCGGTGTGCGCCGAGTTGAACCAGGTCACCACCGGCAGGTCGACACTGCTGTCGTGCAGCACCACCCCGGCGACGAGGACGGCGATGACGGCCGCTGCCGCGACGATGCCGGTGCGGGCGACGGAGGCTGGACGGAGGATGCCGGAGCGCGGGCGCTCGGAGCGGCGCGGGCGGGTCAGTTGCGAAGTCACGCGTCGATCGTCGCGTGGTGGTTCCCAGACGGCTCCAAGAACCCGGGACGTCGACTCAGACGGGATTCTGAGTGATTCCTTGTCGGGTGGTCCATACGTTCCCGGCCATGCGAACCTCCATCTCGACGTCCGGCCCGCGCAACAAGGTCCCGGACCCCACCGCCTCGTTCTGGATCATCAAGGTCCTCGCGACCACCGTCGGCGAGACCGCCGCCGACCTCATCAGCACGACGCTCGGGTTCGGGCTCCCGCTCACGACCGTCGTGATGGCCGCGGTGCTCGTGGTCGTGCTCGTCCTCCAGTTCCGCGCCAGCGGGTACCGGCCGACCGTCTACTGGGTGACGGTGGTGCTGATCAGCATCGTCGGCACATGCATCACGGACAACCTCACCGACGGGGTCGGCGTCAGCCTCTTCATCAGCACCGCGGTCTTCGCGCTCGCGCTGGCTGCGGTGTTCGTGATCTGGTTCCGCGTCGAGGGGACCCTGTCCATCCACAGGATCGACACGTTCCGTCGCGAGGTCTACTACTGGCTCGCGATCCTGTTCACCTTCGCGCTCGGCACCGCCGCCGGTGACCTCATCGCCGAGCAGACGGGCCTCGGGTACCTGCCGGCGCTGTTGCTCTTCGCCGGGGGCATCGCGCTCGTCTCGGTGCTGTTCTTCGTCTTCCGGGTGAACGCCGTCGTGTGCTTCTGGGCGGCCTACGTGCTGACGCGTCCGCTCGGAGCGTCGCTCGGCGACCTGCTCTCGCAGCCGGTGTCGGACGGCGGGCTCGGGTTCGGCACCATCGCCACGAGCGTGCTCTTCCTGGTGGCGATCGTCGGCATCGTCGGCACGGTGTCCGTGCGACTGCGCCGGGGGATCAGCGCGCCGACGGCAGCGTGAGCAGGAACGTCGTCCCGGCCGGGCCGGTGTCCTGCACCAGGACGGAGCCACCGTGCCGGACGACGATCTCGCGGACCAGCGCGAGGCCGATGCCGTAGCCGGTCCGTCGCGGTGGCGCGCCGCCCGCGTTGCTGGTCGGCGTGCCGTCCGGCTTGCTGGTCGGCGCCGACGTTGCGCCGGCGGTCGGCGTGCCGTGGGCGAACCGGTCGAACACGCGTGACGGGTCGACGCCACGGATCCCGTCACCGTGGTCGGCCACGCTGATGTCCACCCAGCGGCCGCGTTCCCGGACACCGATCTCCACGACGCTGTCCGCCGGTGCATGACCGACCGCGTTGTCGACGAGCGCGACGATGCACCGGCGGAGCGCCACCGCGGGGACGGTCACCCTCGCGTCGGTCGGCGGGTGCTCGATGCGGATGCCGTGCTCGTCCGCCAGGACCTGCAGGTCACGGATCGCTGCGTCGAGTTCGACGATGACGCGCGTCGGTCCATCGTCTCCGACATCGGTGGAGGTCGCGGCCTGCAGGAGGTCGTTCACGATGTCGACCAGTGCACGCGTGTCGTCGAGGAGGGCGTCGACGACCTCACGGTTCGGGTCGTCGGCCGCGGTCTTCCGGCTGAGCTGCTGGACACGGGCGTTCATCACGGTGAGCGGTGTCCGGAGCTCGTGGCTGGCGTCCGCGACGAAGGTGCGCTGCAGACGGAGCGCCTCGCCGATCGGGACGACCGCACGCCGCGCGATGACCCACGTCGCGAGCCCGGCGAGGAGCACGGCACCGACGCCGATCACCGCGAGCGCGAGGACGAGCTCGTCGCTGTCGACGAAGATCCGCGTGGCGTTCTCGGCGTGCTGCTCGAGCTCTTCGCGCGGCGTCGACTGCCAGAGCACGAAAGCCAGCACCAGCCCGATGATGACCACGACGAGCCCGGCGGAGACGGCTGCCACCTGCCAGCCGATCCGGATCGCCGACCGTCGGACGGCGGTGTGGTCCGGGTCGTGGTCCGGACCGGTCTGGCGCGGTCTCGGCCCGCTCACGGTGACCCGATCCGGTACCCGATGCCACGGATCGTCGTGATGAGCTCGCGGTCGGTCTTCCGGCGGATGTAGTGGACGTAGGTGTCCACCGTTCCCTCGAGCTCGCTCGCACCGAACACGCTGGACAGGATGTGCGCGCGGGAGAACGCGGTCGTGGGTGACTTGGCGAGCAGCTCGAGCAGGGCGTTCTCGCGGTCGGTCAGCTGGATCCGGCCGGAGTACGGCGAGTAGACCGTCGCCGTCGCCGGGTAGAACGTCCACTCGCCGATCGGCACCGGGTCGCCCTCGGACGTGAAGTCGCGCGTGAGTGCACGGAGTCGCGCAGAGAGCTCCTCGAACTCGAACGGCTTGACGAGGTAGTCGTTCGCACCGGCGTCGAGACCGGACACGCGGTCGTCGAGCGTGCCGAGCGCGGTGAGCATGAGCACCGGGGTCGCGTCACGACGGGCGCGGAGACCGGCGACGACCTCGGCGCCGTCGATCCCCGGCAGCCGACGGTCGACGACCATCACCTCGAACATCCGCTCCGCCGCCAGACGAAGCGCGTCCTCGCCGGTGGTGGCGAGCGTCACGTCCCAGTCCTCACCGAGGACGTCGGCGACGAGGGGGCCGAGTCGAGGGTCGTCCTCGACGAGCAGCAGTCGGGACGCGGTTGTCACGGGGCCTCCGGGTGGTCGATGTCCTCCACAGGGTGCCACACACGCCGGTCACGAGGTGGTGCCGGCACGTGGCAAGGTCGTCTCATGATCGAGTGGAGCGCCGTCGTGTGGACGCTCGTCGGCGTGCTCGTCCTCGTCGCCGTCGCGACGACGGTCCTGCTCGCCACGCGTGCGCCGTCGCCCTGGGCGCCTGCGCTGGCGGTGCTCCGTGGGACCGCGCAGCTCGCGGCGATCAGCCTGGTCCTCGCCGGCGTCATCCGGGACCCGGTCTGGATCGCGATCGCCCTGGTGGTGATGTTCAGTGTCGCGGCGACGACCTCGGCACGCCGGCTCGGCACGTTCCGGCAGCGCATCGGGCCGGTCGCGCTCGCGATGGCGGCCGGCATCGTGGTGTCGCTCGGCGTCGTGTTCGCCACCGGTGCGGTCGCGTTCACGCCCCGGTACGTGCTGGCGGTCGGCGGGATCGTGATCGGCAACGCGATGACCATCGCGACGCTCTCCGGTCGGCGGTTCGTCGAACTGGCCGACGACCGGTGGGACGAGGTCGAGGGGTGGCTCGCGCTCGGCGCGACCCCGCGCCGGTCCACGGCGGACCTGGTGCGCCGCGCGGTCCACGCCGCGATGGTCCCGACCACCGACCAGACCAGGACGACTGGTCTCGTCACGTTGCCCGGCGCGTTCGTCGGTGCGATCTTCGGTGGGGTGTCGCCGCTCGACGCCGGCCGGTTCCAGATCGTCGTGCTCGCGGCGATCATCGCTGCCGGCGCGATCGTCGCGACGGTGCTGACGGCGTTCCTCGCACCCGTCAGGACCCGGCCGGCGCCCCTCGACTGACCGCCGAACACATCGACGGGCAGGTGCGCCGCGACGTACCCCTGACCTGACCTGACCTGGCCTGGCCTGACCGTCGGCGCCGCCGAGGCCGACCGCAGCCCGTTCTGCGAGCCGCGCACAGGCAGCGCCTGCCATGCTCTGAGGCCCATGGAACTCATCGCACCCGAACTCGTCGTCGTGCTCGCCACGGCGATCGCGCTCGCCACCGCCGTCTCCGGGCGGATCCGGATCGCACCGCCGGTGCTGCTGCTCGTCTTCGGCGCCGGGATCGCGTTCATCCCGGTGTTCGGCGGACTGGAGCTCCCGGCGGACGCCGTGCTGCTGCTGTTCCTCCCCGCGCTCCTGTACTGGGAGAGCCTGACAATCTCGCTCCGGGAGATCCGCGCAAACCTGCGGGGGATCGTCCTGATGGGCACGCTCCTCGTCGTGGTCACCGCGGGCGGGGTGGCGACGCTCCTGCACCTGCTCGGGATGCCATGGGGCCCGGCATGGGTGCTCGGTGCCGCGGTGGCTCCGACGGACGCGACGGCCGTCGGCGCGTTGACCCGGTCGCTGCCACGCCGGAACACGACGGTGCTCCGCGCGGAGAGCCTGGTGAACGACGGGACGACGCTCGTCGTCTACGGGATCGCGGTTGCCGTGACGGCGGGCGAGCAGACCCTGACGGCGTGGAATGTCAGTGGGATGCTGCTGCTCTCCTACGTCGGTGGCATCGCCGCCGGGCTCGTGGTGTCCTGGCTCGGCATGCAGGTCCTGCGGCGGGTGCACGCCGTCGTGCTGGAGAACCTGCTCACGCTGCTCGTCCCGTTCGTGGCGTTCCTGGCAGCGGAGGCGATCGGTGCGTCCGGCGTCCTCGCCGTCGTCGTCGCGGGGCTGGTCGTCAGCCAGGTGGCTCCGAAGCTCGACCGAGCCGAGACCCGGCAGCAGGTGCGGTCGTTCTGGTCGTTCGCGACGTTCCTGCTCAACGGCGCGCTGTTCGTGCTCGTCGGCATCGAGGCGACCATCGCGGTCCGCGCACTCGGCGTCCGGGAACTGTGGCTCGGGCTCGGGCTCATCGGTCTGGTCTCGGTGACGCTCGTGGTGCTCCGCTTCGCTTTCCTCAACGCGTCGTGGGGCGCCGTGAAACTCGTCACCCTGCGCACCGGCGGCACGCCACGAGAGGGACACCGTGACCGGGTGGTCAGCGGCTTCACCGGCTTCCGCGGGGCGGTGTCGCTGGCGATGGCCGTCGCCGTGCCGCGCATGGTCGAGAGCGGTGCGGCGTTCCCGGACCGCGACCTCATCGTCTTCGTCACGGCCGGCGTCGTCGTGGTCACGATCGTCGGGCAGTCGCTCGTCCTCCCCGCGGTCGTCAGGTGGGCGGACTTCGGCGGTCGCGACGAGGTGGCCGACGAGCGCCGGGACGCCGAGCGCACCGCGATCGAGGAGGCGCTCGACGCCCTGCCGCGCCTGGCCAAGCGGCTCGGCGCCGACGACGAGGTGGTCGAGCGCATCCGCGGCGACTACGAGGGGCACCTGGCGCTCGTCCGCGCGGAGCAGAGCGACGAGTCCGACCACCCGTTGCTCGCGAAGCGCGGCCATGCGGTGGAGCTCGAACTCGAACTCGTCCGGCACAAGTCGGCGACCGTGCTGCGCATGCGGGACGACGGCGACATCGACGACCTGGTGCTGCGGCAGGTCCGGGCGGAGTACGACGCCGAGGAGACCCGGCTGCTCCGCCAGGGCGAACGCGACTGACCAGCGGCCGACGACCCGGCCGAGCGCGACCCGCGGCCGACGACCCGGACAGCACGCCTACCCGGTCGGGCGCGACCCGCGGCCGACGACCCGGACGGCACGCCTACCCGGCCGAACGCGCCGCGGTCCGCTGCACCCCGGCGGCCGGCGCGATGACGACCGCGATGACGAGCAGCGCAGCCGGCACCAGCATGGTGAGCTGCAGCCCGAGGTGCTCCCCGAGGAAGCCGAGCGCCGGCGGCCCGACCAGGAACGCGATGTACCCGGCCGCGGCGACGACGGACACGCGGCGGTCGCCGTCCGTCGGGTGGTCACCCGCCGCGGAGACGGCGAGCGGGAAGCCGAGCGCGATGCCGAGGCCCCAGACCACCGCCGCGATCGCCGTGAGGAGCGGGGTCGGCGCGAGGACGACACCGAGCACCCCGATCGCACCGATGGCTGCACACGCCCGGATCACGGGGCCGCGTCCGAAGCGGGTGACGAGGGGCGTCCCGGCGGACCTGCCGATGAACATCGCGAGCGCGAAGCCGGTGAACACGAGGGAGCCGAGGACCTCCGGCGCGTCGTGCTCGTTCGTCATGAGGAGCGGCAGCCAGTCGCTCGCCGATCCCTCGGCGAACGCCATCGCGAGCGTGATCACCGCGATGAGGAGCAGCTGCACGGTGACGACGCCACGGCGACGCACGGGCCGCGTGCCGTCAGCGGCGGGAGCCTCCACCCGGGGCAGCGGCCGGAGGTTCGTCGCGGCGAAGACCGCGAGCGCGGCCATCACGCCCGTGGCGATCGTCAGGTGCACGACGACGAGGGTCTGCGCGGCGGTCATCGCGATCCCGACGACCCCGCCCGCGACGGTCCCGAGACTGAAGCACGCGTGCAGCATCGGCACGACCGGCCGGCCGGTCGCACGCTCCTGCGCCGCGGCTTCGACGTTCAGGCCGATCTCGGCGACGCCGGCGCCGAAGCCGATGAGGAACAGCCCACCCCAGACCCCGACGGTGAACTGCGCCGGTGCCAGGACCCCGACGAGCAGCATGCCGAGCACCGGCAGCGCGGCGCCGACGAGGACCAGCGGGCGGGTCCCGAGCCGGCGGACGAGCGCTCCGGCGCCGAGGATGCCGATCATCGACCCGATCGACAGGCCGAACAGGACGATGCCCATCGCCTCGATCGACGCGCCGAGGTCCGACCGGACGGCCGGGGTGCGCGTGACCCACGACGCGATGCCGAACCCCGTCATGGTGGACACCGCGAAGAGCGCCAGCCGGTGGAGTCGGGTGGGTGTCGGCGCCGTCGCTGTGCTCACGCGCCAACTCTCGCACGGCGGACCCACGCCCGCCACGGCAGTGACGTCGCGAGGGCCAGACCGATGACCACCGAGCCGAACCACCCGACGACGGTGCCCGGGATCGGCACGAGCAGGCTCGTCCACAGCAGCACCGAGAGCACCCCGAGCACGTACGCGGCCCCGGCCTTGAGGTACCGGAGCCGCCGCAGCCCGGCCGCCTGGTCGAGGTGCGAGGTCAGACGTGCGAGGAACACCGCGCCGACCGCGATCGCCGCGCCCGCGACGGCTGCCTGCTCGAGCGCACCGATGCCGTCGGACCCGAGCGGTCCCGACCCGGACAACGAGTACGCCCCGTCCAGGATCTCGAACAGCATGAACACGACGAGCCCGCGCTCGAACACGACCGTCGACGCGTAGGCGTGGATCCGCCAGGCGCCCCGGCCGGTCCCGATCGACGCCGTGTCCGTCGTCCCGGTGGGGGAGCGCAGCGCCCACTTCGCCACCGCCTTCGACCCGAGGTACCCGACGATGCCCGCGACGCCACCGAGGACCACCGGCACCACCGAGACGGGCTCCCACGAGGAGGCGGACCCGACGAGCACGGACGTCAGCACCACACCGGTCCCTGCGGTGACCAGCGACCAGACGCGCGGCCGCGCGACGGCGGCGAGCCGGGCCTCCAGTCCGCCCAGCCAGGACCTGCGGGACGCGCGGTCCGTGTTGAACAGGTACTCGGCGAAGACGAGCCAGATGAACGACGCACCGAAGGCGGCGAGTGCGGGACGGACGTCCTGCAGGTGTGCCGCGAAGGTACCCGGTGCGAACACCGCCTCGGACACGGCCGACGCCGGGTCCGAGGCGTCGCCGCCCGCGCCCGCCCCCCGCGGCCGCAGCCGGCGCCACCCGCCGCCCCCCGCCCCCCGGCCCCGCGCCCCGC
>JASCOI010000151.1 GCA_029959665.1 Microbacteriaceae bacterium PS02333 | reverse complement strand
ACGCGCTCTACACGACCCCGAACGACGTCGAGCGGGTCGTCGACGCGCTCGGCCTCGGCGACAAGGGCCGCTGGATCGCCGCGCTGACGTTCGGCAACGTGCACGGTGTCTACAAGCCCGGCAACGTGAAGCTCCGTCCGGAACTCCTCGGTGAGATCCAGGCCGCCGTCGCCGCGAAGCACGGCACCGGCGAGAACCCCCTCGACCTCGTCTTCCACGGCGGCTCCGGCTCGACCGACGACGAGATCCACGAGGCCGTCCGCAACGGCGTCATCAAGATGAACATCGACACGGACACGCAGTACGCGTTCACGCGCTCGATCGCTGGCTCGATGTTCACCAACTACGAGGGCGTCCTGAAGATCGACGGCGAGGTCGGCAACAAGAAGCAGTACGACCCGCGCGCATGGGGCAAGGTCGCCGAGACGGCGATGGCCGCCCGCGTCGGCGAGGCCGCCAAGGTCCTCGGTTCGGCTGGCAACAGCAAGAGCTGACATCGGTCAGGAGGTTCGGGGCGCGTCCGTCGGACGCGTCCCGTGCCACGATGGTCGGGTGACCGTCGACGCCATCGCATCCGAGTTCGCCCAGTTCGTCACCGCATCGCCGACGGCGTTCCACGCCGCCGGCGAGACCCGGGACCGCCTGGTGGCGGCCGGGTTCACGGAGCTCTCCGAGCTCGACGCCTGGCCGACCGAGCCCGGTGCCTACGTGGTCGTCCGCGACGGCGCGGTCATCGCCTGGCGGACGCCGACCGGCGCGAGCGCGACGACGCCCTTCCGGATCCTCGGCGCCCACACCGACTCCCCCGGGTTCCGGATCAAGCCGAACCCGACCGTGCGCGTCGGGGGCTGGGAGCAGCTCAGCGTCGAGGTCTACGGCGGCCCGATCCTGTCGACCTGGTTCGACCGCGACCTCCGCATCGCCGGACGGGTCGTGCACGCCGACGGCTCGATCACGCTCGTCGACACCGGCGCGGTCGCGCGGATCCCGAACCTCGCGATCCACCTCGACCGCGGCGTGAACACCGGTAACGAGATCGACCGGCAGCGCCACACCCTGCCGATCGTCGGCACGGACGGCACCGAGTCCGGCGGCGTCGACGCCCTCGAGTGGCTCCGCGGACGGGTCGGTGAGACGGCGGTCTCGTGGGACCTGTTCCTCGCCGACACCCAGTCACCAGCACGGGTCGGGATCGACGGGTCGTTCCTGGCCTCCGGCCGGATGGACAACCTGACGAGCGTGCACGCCGGGCTCCGCGGCATCGTGGACGCTCCCGCTGACGCGGACCACATCGCGGTGTTCGCGGCGTTCGACCACGAAGAGGTCGGCTCGGCGACGCCGTCCGGTGCCGGCGGGCCGTTCCTCGAGGACGTCCTCGGCCGCGTGCAGGAGGGGCTCGGCGC
Organism: Microbacteriaceae bacterium PS02333; assembly: GCA_029959665.1. Taxonomy (GTDB): domain Bacteria; phylum Actinomycetota; class Actinomycetes; order Actinomycetales; family Microbacteriaceae; genus Curtobacterium; species Curtobacterium guangdongense. The sequence goes on along the minus strand of JASCOI010000151.1, from coordinate 6,880 downwards.
CACCCGGTCCGAAGCCGCTCGGGCGTTCCGTGCGTCGTGGCTGCTGTCGAGCGACGCCGGCCACCTGGTGCACCCGAACTACTCCGAGAAGCACGACCCGACGAACCGTCCGCGTCCGGGTGGTGGCCCGCTCCTGAAGATCAGCGCGAACCAGCGCTACATGACCGAGGCGAAGGGCGAGGCCGTCTTCGCTGCCGCGTGCGCATCGGCCGGGGTGCCGTTCCAGCCGTTCGTGAACAACAACACGATCCCCGGGGGCTCGACGATCGGCCCGATCGCGGCGACCCGGCTCGGCATCCCCACCGTCGACATCGGTGTCGGGTTGCTGTCGATGCACTCGGTCCGTGAACTCGTGCACGTCGACGACCTGGCGGCACTGCACGGCGCCGTCGCGGCCTTCCTGGCCGGCTGAGGACGGGTCAGCCGCCGGCGTTCTGCATCATCCAGGCCACCAAGTGCCCGTCGTTGGCGAGCACCGTCGCGAAGGCACCCATCGTGACGAGGGACGCGACGGCGCCACCGAGGAGCGGCACCCACACCGTGCGCTTCCGACGGCGCAGGCGCACGATCGACCACCAGGCGACGAGGACGAACAGCACGACCGTGACGATCGCGCTCACGAGCGCCGCGGTGGTCAGTGCGCCGGGGTCCTCCAACGTGGTGTAGCGGAGCTCGAGCTCTCGCCGGACACCGGAGGCGACGGTGCCGACGGAGAGCGACTGGACGACGGACACGAGCCCGAACGCCAGCAGCATGACGGTGAGCAGGAAGTCGCCGGGTGACGCCCCGAACCGCGACGTCGGGACGGCTGCGCCCGACGGAGCGCCCGCCGACGTGCGCGACGACGTGGACGCCTGCCGTGCTCGGGGCACGGAGCCGGCCGCAGCAGACTCGCGCGCGGCGACGGCGGCCTCGTGCGCCCGGCGCTCACGCTCGGCGCGTTCCTGTTCGACGAACACCGGGTTGACCCAACCGTCCGGGGCGTACTCGCCGTACTGCGGTGCCGGACGGCCGTGGACGCGACCGTCTGCGGTGCCGGCGGCCGACGTCGGCGGGTCGAGCCGGGCCTCCTGTCCGTCGCCGTGTCCACGCGACGGGACGGACGACCAGTCCCCCGTGCTCATCGGGTCCGACCGCCGAGGGCGCGCGTCGGGTTACCGGACGCGTCCGTGCGGAGTTCCTTCGGGAGCGAGAACATCAGGTCCTCGTGCGCGGTGACGACCTCCTCGACGGAGCCGTAGCCGGCGTCGGCGAGCTGCTCGAGGACCTCGTGGACGAGCTCCTCGGGGACGGACGCGCCGCTCGTGACGCCCACCGTGCGGACGCCGTCGAGCCACTCCTGCCGGATCTCCTCCGCGTAGTCGACGCGGTGCGCTGCGCGGGCGCCGTGCTCGAGCGCGACCTCGACCAGGCGGACGCTGTTCGAGGAGTTCGCCGAACCGACCACGATCACCAGGTCCGCCTGCGGGGCGACCTTCTTGATCGCGACCTGCCGGTTCTGGGTGGCGTAGCAGATGTCGTCGGAGGGCGGGTCCTGGATCGTCGGGTACTTCTCGCGCAGGCGACGGACGGTCTCCATCGTCTCGTCGACGCTCAGCGTGGTCTGCGACAGCCAGACCAGGTTGTCCGGGTCGTCCACGGTGAGGGCGGCGACGTCCTCCGGCCCGTTGACCAGGATCGTGCGCTCCGGGGCGTGCCCCATCGTCCCCTCGACCTCTTCGTGGCCGGCGTGCCCGATCAGGATGATGGTGCGCTCGGCCTTGGCGAACCGGGTGGCCTCGCGGTGGACCTTCGTGACGAGCGGGCACGTGGCGTCGATGGCGTGCAGGTCCCGGTCCGCGGCACCGGCGACGACCGCCGGGGACACGCCGTGCGCGCTGAAGACGACGTGCGATCCACGGGGGACCTCGCCGACGTCGTCGACGAACACGGCACCGCGCTGCTCGAGCGTCGACACGACGTGCACGTTGTGGACGATCTGCTTGCGGACGTAGACGGGTTCGCCGTACTGCTCGAGTGCCTTCTCGACCGCGACGACCGCGCGGTCGACACCGGCGCAGTAGCCGCGCGGGGCGGCGAGCAGGACCTTCTTGGTGCCGGTCACCGGATCGTTCCGCAGCCGTCCGCGCGGCGCGGGCATGCGCGGCGGGGCGAGTGGGACCGAGTGGCCGTTGGTGATCGTCACGTCCCCGATGATAGGTGAGCGGGACCGACGGGGCCTGGGCGCGGGCAGCGTCCGTGTCCGGCGGGGCCTGGGCGCGGGTGTCACCGGTGTCCGGCAGCATGGGACGGCACCACGAGGAGGAGCGCATGGCGATCGAACAGGGACCACCGACGGCCGACAACCCGTGGCCCGTCGCGCTGCTCGGCGCGAAGATGCGCGACTGGATCGACCGGCTCGGCACCGCGTGGGTCGAGGGCGAGATCACGCAGTGGAACGTCGCCGGCGGCAACGTGTACGGCAAGCTCAAGGACGTCGAGGTCGACGCCACGGTGTCGTTCTCGATCTGGTCGAGCGTGCGCTCCCGGGTGCCGGCCGACCTCGGGCAGGGCGCCCGGGTGGTCGCCGCGGTCAAGCCGAACTACTGGGTCAAGGGCGGCTCGCTGACGATGCAGGTCGTCGAGATGAAGCACGTCGGGCTCGGGGACCTGCTCGAACGACTCGAGCGACTGCGCCGGACCCTGGCCGAGGAAGGCCTCTTCGACGTCTCCCGCAAGAAGCGGCTGCCGTTCCTGCCGCACCGCATCGGGCTCGTCACCGGCAAGGACTCCGACGCCGAGAAGGACGTCAAGCGCAACGCGCAGCTCCGGTGGCCCCAGGTCGAGTTCCGCACGATCCACGCAGCCGTCCAGGGCGAGCGTGCCGTGACCGAGGTGACGGCCGCCATCCAGGAACTCGACGCCGACCCCGAGGTCGACGTCATCATCGTGGCCCGCGGTGGTGGCGACTTCCAGAACCTGCTCGGCTTCAGCGACGAGGGGCTGGTCCGCGCAGCGGCGGCCGCGACGACCCCGATCGTCTCGGCGATCGGCCACGAAGCAGACCGACCGATCCTGGACGAGGTCGCCGACCTGCGCGCATCGACCCCGACCGATGCCGCGAAGCGGGTCGTGCCCGACGTCGCCGAGGAGCTGGCGAACGTGCGGCAGGCCCGGGCCCGGCTGGGGCTCCGGCTCTCGCACACGCTGTCCGTCGAGGCGGACCGCATCGCCGCGCTGCGCTCCCGTCCGGCACTCGCCTCCACCGCGTGGCTCGTCGACACCCGTGCCGAGGAAGTGGCACGAGACCTCTCCCGGGCGCGCGAGCTCCTCGACCGTCGCATCGAGCGTTCGCACTCGGACGTCGGCCACCTGACCGGACGCCTCCGTGCGCTCTCGCCGCGGGACACGCTCCGGCGCGGGTACGCGATCGTCCAGACGACCGACGGCAGCGTCGTCCGGGCCGCCGCGGACCTCGCCGGCAGCACCGACGTCCGCGTCACGCTCGGGGCTGGGACGGCGACGGGCACGCTCGCCGCCGAGGGACCGGGGCCCGACGGCGAGGGCTGAGCATGCTCCACAGGCGCCGCGTCCTCCACAGGCGCGGCGTTCTCCACAGGCGCAGCGTTCCGACGAGCGCGTCGGTGGACCCTCGGTAGGATCGAGGCGTGTCATCCGAGGAACAGCCCGAGACCGCCCAGAGCGGGCCGACAGACGTCCGGTCCCTGAGCTACGAGGCCGCGCGCGACGAACTCGTCCGCGTCGTCAACGAACTCGAGCAGGGCTCCGCGACGCTCGAGCGCTCGCTGTCCCTCTGGGAACGCGGCGAAGCCCTCGCGGCACGTTGCGAGGAGTGGCTCGTCGGCGCCCGGGCGCGTCTCGACGCCGCCCGCGCGGCCAGCGACGGTGAGGCTGCCGAGGCCTCCCGGTGACCGATCCGGAGACCGGCCGCCCGGTCGTCGCCGAGCTCGGCCGCCCCGAGACCGCCGAGGAGACCTGGGCGCGCAAGGACTCCGCGCGCCGTGCACGCCGCCAGCACCAGACGGCCTTCAACCTCGTGCTCGCGCTCATCGCGTCGCTCGGCATCGTGGTGTTCCTGGTCGCGGTCGTGGCCCGCCCGGACGGCGCCGTGGACCGCAGCGTCGACTACCAGCAGGTCGCGTCCCAGGCGGACGTCCCCGGCGTCACGCTCGCCGCGCCGGAGCTCCCCGACTCGTACAGCGCGAACCGCGCCGACTACAAGGACAAGGCCGCCGACGGCGTGGATGTCTGGACCGTGGGCTTCCTGACGCCGGACAAGCAGTACGTCGGCCTGCAGCAGGGCATCGACGCCAACCCGACCTGGGTGGCGAACCAGCTGGACCAGCACGCAGCGACGGGTTCCCGGTCCATCGGCGGGACGAAGTGGACCGTGTACGACCGCCGCGCGGAGGGCAAGGACGCCGGAAACCAGGGGTACGCCCTCGTCGCGAGCTTCGGCCGGAACACCGTCGTCCTGGCCGGCACCGCCGACGACGCCTCGTTCCGGAAGATCGCCGCCGGCGTCGCGAAGCAGCTGAGCGACTGAATCAAGCAGACCCCGCAGCGACTGATCCAGGCCGAACCCGTCACCCGAAGCAGCACCGAGGAGCCGAACCCATGACCGACCGCGCAGCGTCCACCCCCGCCGACGCCCTCCGACTCCTCGTCGAGGGCAACGCCCGGTTCGCGGCCGACAAGCGCCGTACCGGCCGCATCGACCCCGACCGCCGCAACGAGCTCGCCGGGTCGCAGGCGCCGTTCGCGACCGTCCTCGGGTGCTCGGACTCCCGCGTGCCGTTCGAGCACGTCTTCGACGCGGGCATCGGCGACGTGTTCGCGATCCGCAACGCCGGGCAGATCGTCGACGACGTCGTGCTCGGCTCGATCGAGTTCGCCGTCGTGGCGCTCGGTACCCCGCTCGTCGTCGTCCTGCGCCACACCAAGTGCGGTGCGGTCGCGGCGGCTCGGTCCGGCGAACCCGTCCCGGCGCCGCACCTGCAGGCACTCGTGGACGCGATCTCGCCGAGTGTCGAGCGGGTCAGGGCGACCGACGCCGACCTGCCGCAGGAAGCCATCGGCGCGGCACACCTCGAGTCCACGCTCGGCGCGATCCTCGAGCGCTCCGGCGCCGTGTCCGACGCCATCGCCGAGGGTAGATTGGCCGTCGTCGGCGCGACCTACGACCTGACCACGGGCGAGGTCAGCATCGACACCGTCGTCGGCCAGGCCTGACGACGGGCCGCCGCCGGTCCGACGGGCACCGGCACGGCACACGAGCCGCGGCGATCCACCGTGGCCCGAACGACACCCCGGGCGCGACCGCGACCGGCAGCACCACCAGGAAGGACCACGACGACGTGACCGACACCACCGCGACGACACCCACCGCCTCGACCAGCACCAAGCCGACCACCGACGACGGTTTCCGGATCGAGCACGACACCATGGGCGAGGTCCGTGTGCCCGTCTCGGCGCTCTACCGAGCCCAGACGCAGCGTGCGGTGGAGAACTTCCCGATCTCGGGCACCGGGCTCGAGTCGGCGCAGATCGTCGCCCTCGCGCGCATCAAGCGTGCCGCAGCGATCGTCAACGGGCAGCTCGGCATCGTCGACGGGGCCGTTGCCGACGCGATCGTCGGTGCCGCGGACGTCATCATCGCTGGTGAGCACCACGACCAGTTCCCGGTCGACGTCTACCAGACCGGCAGCGGCACCTCCTCGAACATGAACATGAACGAGGTCCTGGCGACCCTGGCGTCCCGGAGCGGCACGGCCGTGCACCCGAACGACCACGTCAACGCCTCGCAGTCGTCCAACGACGTCTTCCCGACCTCGGTGCACGTCGCCGTGACGGACGCCCTCATCCGGTCGCTCGTCCCGTCCCTCGAGCACCTCGCCGAGTCCCTCGAAGCGAAGGCCACGCTGTGGGCCGACGCCGTGAAGTCCGGTCGCACCCACCTGATGGACGCCACCCCGGTCACCCTCGGGCAGGAGTTCGGCGGGTACGCGCGGCAGATCCGCCTCGGCATCGAGCGGGTGAACGCCACGCTCCCCCGCGTCGCCGAGGTCCCGCTCGGCGGCACCGCGGTCGGCACCGGCATCAACACGCCGAAGGGCTTCCCGCAGCAGGTCATCGCCCAGCTCGCCGAGGACACCGGACTCCCGATCACGGAGGCGCTCGACCACTTCGAGGCCCAGGGCGCCCGCGACGCACTCGTCGAGGCGTCCGGCGCTCTCAAGGTGCTCGCGGTCAGCCTGACGAAGATCAACAACGACCTGCGCTGGATGGGCTCCGGCCCGAACACCGGGCTCGGCGAGCTGCACATCCCGGACCTGCAGCCGGGGTCGTCGATCATGCCGGGCAAGGTCAACCCGGTCATCCCCGAGGCGACGCTCATGGTCGCGGCACGGGTGATCGGCAACGACGCCACCGTCGCGTGGGCCGGCGCGTCCGGTGCCTTCGAGCTCAACGTGGCGATCCCGGTGATGGGTACCGCGCTGCTCGAGTCGATCCGTCTGCTGGCGAACAGCTCGCGGGTCCTCGCCGACAAGACCGTCGACGGGCTGCAGGCGAACCTCGAGCGTGCACGCGCCTTCGCCGAGTCCTCGCCGTCGATCGTGACCCCGCTCAACCGCGTCATCGGGTACGAGGCCGCCGCGAAGGTCGCCAAGCACGCCGTCGCCGAGGGCATCACCGTCCGCGAAGCCGTGGTCGCGCTCGGCTTCGTCGAGCGCGGCGAGGTCACCGAAGCGCAGCTCGACGAGGCGCTCGACGTCCTGTCCATGACCCACCCGAACTGACGCACCACGCGACGGACGGGCGGGCCCCGGGCCCCGGGGGGGCCGGCCCCCCGCCCGGGGGGGGGGGCGGGCCCCCGCCC
>JASCOI010000150.1 GCA_029959665.1 Microbacteriaceae bacterium PS02333 | reverse complement strand
GCCGGGGGGCGGGGGGGGGGGGGGCACCCCGGGCGGCGCCCGGCGGGGGGGGGGGGGGGGGCCCCCCCCCCGCCCCCCCCGTCCGACTTGCCACAGGTGGGTAATGGGGTTGGCGCGCGCCCGTAGGATGGTCCGCATGTCCGACGGCTCCTCGTTCAGCATCACCACGCCGATCTTCTACGTGAACGACGTGCCCCACATCGGGCACGCGTACACCGAGGTCGCCGCGGACTTCATGGCGCGCTGGCACCGTCAGCGCGGCGACGACACCTGGCTGCTCACCGGCACGGACGAGCACGGCCAGAAGATCCTGCGCACCGCCTCGGCGAACGACGTCTCCCCGAAGGAGTGGGCGGACCGACTGGTCACCGACGCGTGGAAGCCGCTGCTCGACACCGTCGACGTCCGGAACGACGACTTCATCCGCACCACCGACGAACGGCACGAGCGCGGCGTGACCGCGTTCCTGCAGAAGCTCTACGACGACGGCTACATCTACGCCGGCGAGTTCGAGGGGTTCTACTGCGTGGGCTGCGAGGAGTACAAGCAGCCGAGCGACCTCGTCCCCGGCACCGGTGCGTACGAAGGACAGCAGGTCTGCGCGATCCACTCGATCCCGGTCGAGGTCCTGTCCGAGCGCAACTACTTCTTCCGGATGTCCGACTTCGAACAGCGCCTGCTCGACCTCTACGAGTCGAACCCGGAGTTCATCCAGCCGGAGAGCGTCCGCAACGAGATCGTCTCCTTCGTCAAGCAGGGCCTGCGCGACCTGTCGATCTCGCGGTCGAGCTTCGACTGGGGCATCACGATCCCGTGGGACCACGACCACGTGCTCTACGTGTGGTTCGACGCGCTCCTCAACTACGTCACCGCACTCGGCTACGGCAGCGACGATGACGAAGCGTTCCAGCGCCTCTGGCCGAGCGTCCACATCGTCGGCAAGGACATCGCCCGGTTCCACGCGGTGATCTGGCCCGCCATGCTCATGGCCGCGGGGCTGCCGGTCCCGAAGCGCGTGTTCGGGCACGGCTGGCTGCTCGTCGGCGGCGAGAAGATGTCCAAGTCGAAGCTGACGGGCATCGCGCCGTCGGAGATCACCGACACATTCGGGTCGGACGCCTTCCGGTACTACTTCCTGCGGGCGATCACCTTCGGGCAGGACGGCAACTTCAGCTGGGAAGACATCTCGGCGCGGTACCAGGCCGAGCTCGCGAACGGCTTCGGCAACCTGGCGTCCCGCATCCTCGCGATGATCGACAAGTACTTCGACGGTGCCGTGCCGACTCGTGGCGAGCTGTCCGCATCCGACCAGGCGATCGACGATCTCGCAGTGGACGTCACGACGCGCGCCGACGCCGCGATCGCCGCCTTCGCGCCGCACGACGCCATCACGACCACGTGGGAGCTCGTCGACGCGCTGAACGGGTACATCACCGAGCAGCAGCCGTGGGCCCTCGCGAAGGACGACGCTCAGCGCGAGCGCCTCGGGACCGTGCTCACGACGGCGCTCCGCGGCCTCGGTACCGTGGCGGTGCTCGCGTCGCCGGCCATGCCGAAGGCGACTGAGAAGCTCTGGGCCTCGATCGGTGCCGGCGGCTCCATCGCCGAGCAACGCGTGGATCGTGCGTGGGAGTGGCAGGGCGCGACCCGGATCACGTCGCTGGAGTCCGGCCTGTTCCCGCGCGTCGAACAGGGTGAACAGGGCGCAGCGTGACCGACGCCCATCTCCGTTCCCGTTCCGGCGACGGCGGCGGGTCCAAGCGTGACCTGACCTACCCTCCGCTGCCCGAGGCGCTCGTGGTGCCGGTGTACGACAACCACACCCACATGGAGATCGCCGACGGTGGGCACGACGGCGCGCTCGACTACCGGGAGCACCTCGACCGCGCGTCGAGCGTCGGTGTGCGGGGCGTCGTGCAGGTCGGCACCGACCTCGCGACCTCCGAGTGGTCCGCGGAGATCGCCGCGCGGGAACCCCGGGTCCTCGCCGCCGTGGCGCTGCACCCGAACGAAGCGCCCGTCCTCGACGCCGCCGGACTGCTCGACGAGCACCTGGCCGGCATCGAGCGGCTCGCCGGGCTGCCCCGCGTCCGGGCAATCGGTGAGACCGGGCTCGACTTCTTCCGCACCGGTGACGACGGCCGCGACGCCCAGATCCGGTCCTTCGAGGAACACATCCGGATCGCCAAGGAACACGACCTCGCACTGACGATCCACGACCGCGACGCGCACGACGCCGTCGTCGAGGTGCTCGACCGAGTCGGTGCCCCGGCGAAGACGGTGTTCCACTGCTTCTCCGGCGGACCGGACCTCGCCAGGCTCTGCAGCGAGCGGGGCTGGTACATGTCGTTCGCCGGGACCGTGACGTTCAAGAACGCGCAGCCGCTCCGTGACGCGCTCGAGGTCGCGCCGCGGCACCTCCTGCTGGTCGAGACCGACGCGCCGTACCTCACGCCGACGCCCTTCCGTGGGCGTCCGAACGCGCCGTACCTCATCCCGTTGACGCTCCGTTCGATGGCCGAGACGCTCGGTACCGATCCGTCGATGCTCGCCGCGCAGATCGCCTCGAACACCGAGCTCGTCTACGGCGCGTGGGACGCCGAACCCGTGACGGTGTCCGGATGAGCGCGCTGCTCGGCCCGACCGAGATCCGAGACCTCGCCGCGAAGCTCGACGTCACCCCGACGAAGAAGCTCGGGCAGAACTTCGTGCACGACGCCAACACGGTCCGGCGCATCGTCGCATCCGGTGGCGTGACGGCGGACTCCCGCGTGCTCGAGGTCGGACCGGGCCTCGGCTCCCTGACCCTCGGCCTGACCGAGACCGGCGCTCCCGTCACCGCCGTCGAGATCGATGCCCGCCTGGCGGCGCAACTCCCGGCGACCGTGTCCGCGATGCAGCCGTCCGCGCAGCTGACCGTGGTGCACCAGGACGCCCTCAAGGTCTCCGCGGACGACCTCCCGGCCGCGCCGACGCACCTCGTCGCGAACCTGCCATACAACGTGTCCGTGCCGGTGCTCCTGCACCTGCTCGCGACCTTCCCGTCGATCGAACGCTCGCTCGTCATGGTGCAGGCCGAGGTCGGGTACCGCCTGGCCGCCGACCCGGGCAGCAAGGTCTACGGGTCACCGAGCGTCAAGGCCGCCTGGTACGGCGACTGGCGGATCGCCGGTCAGGTGAGTCGTCAGGTGTTCTGGCCGGTGCCGAACGTCGACAGTGTCCTCGTCGGGTTCGTGCGGAAGGACCCGCCGGGCGACGAACTCCTGCGCTCCCGCGTGTTCGCCCTCGTCGACGCCGCGTTCCAGCAGCGTCGGAAGATGCTCCGCCAGGCGCTGTCCGGGGTGCTCGGTGGGAGCGCCCACGCGTCGGAGGTGCTCGAGGCATCGGGCATCGCCCCGACCGCCCGAGGCGAAGAGCTCGGCGTCGACGACTTCGTGCGCCTCGGCCGGACGGTCCTCGCCGCCAGCTGATCCGCCGCGACGGCTAGCCGGCTGCTGGCTAGTCCGCCGCGACGGCTAGTCTGCTGCGACCTGCACGGTCTCGCCACCGGTCAGCGCGACGAGCTGGTCGAACGTCAACGGCATGACCGAGTTGGCTGTCCCCGCGGCCGACCACACCGGGTCGTAGTCGGCCAGCGCCGTGTCGACGACCGTCCGGATCGGCGCAGGGTGACCGACGGGGGAGACCCCTCCGATCGGCTGTCCGGTGATCTCGCGCACCTGTTTCGCGGTCGCCATCGTGAGTTCCTCGACGCCGAGGCTGCCGGCGAGCAACCCCGTATCGACGCGGTGGCGCCCTGACGTCATCACCAGGAGCGGCTCACCGTCCGCCAGGAACAGCAGGCTGCTGGCGATCGCACCGGGCTCGGTGCCGAGCGCCGCCGCTGCCTGCGCCGCGGTGTGCGTGGAGTCGGGGAGTTCGCGCGCCGTCGTGTCGACGCCGGCCTCGGCGACGATCCGCTGGATCTCCTGCATGCGTGCGTTCATCGGTGCTCCGTCCGTGTCTCGGTGCTGGTGATCGTCGCGCCGCGCCCGGCGAGTGCGGCGATGAGTCGTTCGGGATCGCCGCACCGGAAGGACAGGTCGCGCTTCCCCGTGATCGACAACCGGACGCCCGGCCCGTTGTCCATCAGGACCACCGTGCCACGACCTGTGCCGAACCGGACACCCCATCCGCCGACGTCCATCCCGCGCAGCGCTATCGGGGACGCCGAGGTGATCGTCCGCGGGTCGATGGTGCGTCGGTACCAGAACGGTGTCAGGCGGACCGAGAGTCGGTCGTGCAGCTCGACCGTCAGCCGCGTGAGCGCCAGGACGACGCCGAGCCCTGCGACCACGACGAGCGTGACGCTGCTGATCACGAGGTCGGACATCGACGGCTCCTTGCCGGCGGAGGGCGGTACGAGGGCGATCGTCGTGGCGATCGCGATGCTGCCGAGCGCCATCGCGATCCCGAGGACGCGGAAGAGCGTCGATGTCGTGCTGGTCTCCGTGTACCCCGTGTTCCCCATGTACCCATCCTCGCGGACACTCGGATGGCAGTCCAGTTGCATGTCGTATACCGATTCGTTGCGGTGCCCGGTCAAGCGCTCCTAACGTGCGATGACCGACGAAAGGAGCACCCCATGACCATGACCAGCCCCGATCAGCATCGCTACCACTCGGACGACGTCCCGATCCGTCTCCTCACCACTGCGGAGATCGAGGCAGGACGCAACCACCCCGTCGGGACGCCGGAGGACCGTGCGCGAGAGGTGGCCGAGATCCTCCGTCGTTCCACGTTCACGTACACGACGCGTTTCGATCGGCGTCCTGTCTGGTACCTCTGAGATGTGCGTCCATCCCGCTGGCCATCCCGACGAACTCGGTGTGCACGCGATGGAGGGCTGCGATCCCCTCCCCTCCGGAGTCGTGCTCGAGACGGGTTTCATCGTGAGTGCGCTGGAGTCGTCCGACCGGCATCACCGAGCGTCCGCAGCCTTCCTCGAGCGGCTCATCCGAGCGCGTACCGCGCTCTTCTACAACGACCTGTTCGAGCTCGAGCTTCACGAGAAGGCGTTCGAACTCGGCGCGCAGGAGGTCCGCCTCCGGATGGAACCGCCGAGCCATGGAGTGCGCTACACGGATCCCGGGGTTCGTTCGCTCGCCGGTGACCTGCTGGGGAGATGGCATCGGATCGTGCTCCGTGCAGACGCCGTGCACGTCGAACTCCCCAACATGCTGGAGGACGTCCGGTACTTCATGGAACGTGCCGGACTGTCCGCGGCACACGCTGTGCAGGCCGGGATGGTCGTCGCATCGGGGGCTAACGGCATCGCGACGGTGGAGGACCGGTTCGGCGCGGTCGACGAGACACTCGTCCGCATGTACACGCCACAACGGCTGGTCGAGAGGAGCCGCTCGCGTCGACCGAGTGCTCGGACAACCGGGTGAGTGCGGCCGCTCAGTGCCTGCTCGACGCCAGCGCAGTGATCAGCTGCTGCTGGTTCCCGTCGCGCTCCGCCCACCGGAGCGGCAGGACGTTCTCGACGAGGATCTCGGGCGAAGCACCGGCCGACAGGAGCGAGACGACCTCGGTCAGGAACGCGTCGAGCGGCATCCCGCCGAAGTCCACACCCTCGCCCATCAGGTCGGTCGCGACGGCCGGCGGCGCGAGCTCGAGCACCGACACCGGGGAGCCGATGAGCTGCTGCCGGAGGGACAGCGTGTACGAGTGCACGGCGGCCTTCGTCGCGCTGTAGGTCGGCGTCGCGGCCAGCGGGGTGAACGCGAGGCCGGACGACACCGTGATGATCGTCGACGCCGGCTGCGCGAGCAGGTGCGGCAGGAACGCGTCGATCAGCCGGATGGTGCCGAGCAGGTTCGTCTCGATCGTGGCGACGGCGTCGTCCTGGTGTGCTGCCGAACGGAGGTCCTCGGCGCGCATGATGCCGGACATGGTGATGACCGTGTCGAGCGACGGGTACGACGCGGTCACGGTGGCCGCCGCAGCGGTGATCGACTCCGGGTCGGTGACGTCGAGCTCGATGGTGCCGAAGCCGTGCTCGGCGGCGAGTGAGTCGAGGAGGGCACGGCGCCGTCCGCCGATGACGACGGTGCTGCCGGCCTCCTGCAGACGGAGGGCGAGACCGAGGCCGATGCCCGAGGTCGCGCCGGGGATGAAGACGGTGGCGTTCGTGGTGTCCATGCCGTCAACGATCGGGCCACCGGCGGAACCGGACCAGAGTCCGATCATCGGGGGACCGCCGATCCCTGGCAACCGCCGCAGGGCAGCCGCAGACTGGACGCCATGGACCGCCCAGCGCTCGCCGACTTCCTCCGCCGTCGCCGCGAACTCCTGCGCCCGGAGGACGTCGGCCTCGGCACCGGTGCCAGGCGCCGGACGCCCGGGCTCCGTCGCGAGGAGGTCGCCGCACTCGCCGGGATGTCCGCCGACTACTACACGCGCCTCGAGCAGCAGCGCGGCCCGCAGCCCTCCGAGCAGATGGTGCAGGCGATCGCGAGAGCCCTGCGCTGCAGCCTCGACGAGCGCGACCACCTGTTCCGTCTCGCCGGGCACAACGCTCCGGCGCGGGTGCACCGCTCCGACCACGTCGACCCGGCGATCCTCCGCGTGCTCGATCGGCTGGAGGACACCCCGGCCATCGTGGTGAGCGACCTCGGCGAGACCCTGGTGGAGAACCGGCTGGCCGTCGCACTCCTCGGGAGCGGGCTCGGACTCTCGGGCAACGAGCGGTACCAGCCGTGGCGCTGGTTCATGACCGAGTCCGAGCGCGCCAAGTACGCGCCGGAGCAGCACGAGCGACTGGCGCGGTCACAGGTCGCGGGACTCCGCGCGGCGGTCGGCGCAGCGGGACCGAGTGACTCGCGGGCGGTCGAGCTGATCGCGGACCTCGAGGCGAACAGTGAGGAGTTCCGGGCGATCTGGTCGCTGCACGAGGTCGCCAGCCGGTGGGAGGACCACAAGACCTTCGTGCACCCGGAGCTCGGCCGGATCACCGTCGACTGCCAGGTGCTGCACACCACGAGCCAGACCCAGGCGCTGCTGCTCTTCACGGCACCCGCCGGCGGCGAGGACGCCCAGAAGCTCGAGCTCCTCGGTGTGGTCGGCCAGCAGGTGTTTAGCCGCTAGCCGTCCGCGCGGCGAGCAACACCGCGTCACACACCTGGTAACCCCTCCGAGGCCGTGCCTAGGGTGGGTCCGTGAGCACTCCGCGCGTGTACGTCATCCACGAGAACCCCGAGTGGTTCCCGCCGCTCGCCGCTGCCTTCGAGGCCGAGGGCGTGCCGGTCCAGGAGATCCTCCTCACCGAGGGGCAGGTCGACCTGGCCTCCGAGCCGGAACCGGGCGTGTACTGGTCCCGGATGTCGGCCAGCTCCCACACCCGCGGCCACGAGCACAGCAAGGAGTACACCCGTGCGCTCCTCGGACACCTGGAGCGCGCCGGCCGGCAGGTCGTCGGCGGCAGTCACGTGCTCGAGCTCGAGGTGTCGAAGGTCGCCCAGCACGGGCTGCTCCAGCAGGCCGGATTCGACGTGCCCCGCACGACGGCGGTGTTCGGCACGGCGCCGCTGAAGGATGCGGCCCGCACCTTCACCGACGGCCGTGACGTCCCCTTCATCACGAAGCACAACCAGGGCGGCAAGGGCCTCGGCGTCCGCCGCTTCGACTCGCTCGCGGAGTTCGACGCCTACGTCGACAGCCCCGAGTTCGAGGAGCCCGTCGACGGCATCACGCTCCTGCAGGAGTACCTGACGGCCCGCGAGCCGTTCATCACGCGCGTCGAGTTCGTCGGTGGCGAGTTCGTCTACGCGGTCCGCGTCGACACGAGCGCCGGCAGCTTCGAGCTCTGCCCGGCCGACGCGTGCGAGGTCCCCCAAGTCATCGCGGGAGCCGTCTGCGACGTCCCGGGAACGGACGCCGCAGGAGCACCCCCCGCGTTCTCGGTCCGCACCGAGGTCACAGCGCAGCACCCGCTCGTCCAGCAGCTCCGCACGTTCCTCGCCGACCAGCGCATCACGATCGCGGGCGTCGAGTTCATGGAGACGACGGACGGCCGCACGGTCGTCTACGACATCAACACGAACACGAACTACAACCCCGCCGTCGAGGAGACCGCGCCGGCCTCCGGCCCGCGCTCCATCGCCCGCTACCTGGGCGGTCTGCTGGCGGCGGAGTACGCGCCGCAGCTCACGGCCTGAGCACGCAAGAACCACCGGACTGGGGGGGGGGGGGGGGGGGGGGCCCCCCGCCCCCCGGCCCCCGCCCCCCCCCCCCCCCCCCCCCCCCCCCCCCGGG
>JASCOI010000014.1 GCA_029959665.1 Microbacteriaceae bacterium PS02333 | reverse complement strand
GGGCGGCGGGGGGTGCGCTCCGGACGGGCCCAGCCACCCCCCGTCACGCCCCCGCGGCGCGCCGGCCGCGCGCCCCCGAAGCAGTCAGGACCGAATGCCCACACAAGTCTCCGAACCCCAGCCCCTCGAGCCGGGCACCCTCCGGGTCATCCCCGTCGGTGGCCTCGGCGAGATCGGTCGCAACATGACCGTCTACGAGTACGAGGGCAAGCTGCTCATCGTCGACGCCGGCGTGCTGTTCCCCGAGGAGCACCAGCCGGGCGTCGACCTGATCCTGCCCGACTTCGCGCCGATCCGGGACCGCCTCGACGACGTGCTCGGCGTCGTGCTCACGCACGGTCACGAAGACCACATCGGCGCCGTGCCGTACCTGCTGAAGCTCCGCCAGGACATCCCGCTGATCGGCTCCACGCTGACCCTGGCGCTCGTCGAGGCGAAGCTCAAGGAACACCGGATCAAGCCCTACACGCTCGTCGTGCAAGAGGACCAGACCGAGCAGCTCGGCCCGTTCCACCTCGAGTTCGTCGCGGTGAACCACTCCATCCCGGACGCCCTCGCCGTCGCCATCACGACCCCGGCAGGGCGCGTGCTGCACACCGGCGACTTCAAGATGGACCAGCTGCCGCTCGACGACCGCATCACCGACCTCCGTGCGTTCGCGCGGCTCGGCGAGGCCGGCGTCGACCTGTTCTTGCCAGACTCCACCAACGCCGACGTCCCCGGGTTCACCGCTCCGGAGCGCGACATCGGCCCGGTGCTCGAGAACATCATCATGCGAGCGCGCAAGAAGGTCGTCGTCGCGAGCTTCTCCTCACACGTGCACCGCGTGCAGCAGGTGCTCGACGCCGCAGCCGCCGCGAACCGCCGTGTCGCGTTCATGGGCCGCTCGATGATCCGCAACATGACGATCGCCGCCGACCTCGGGTACCTGCGGGTGCCGGAGAACGTGCTCATCGACACGAAGAAGGCCAAGGACGTCCCGGACGACCAGATCGTCTACATGTCGACCGGGTCCCAGGGCGAGCCGATGGCCGTCCTCGCCCGCATGGCGAACCTCGAGCACCAGATCGAGATCGGCGAGGGCGACACCGTCATCCTCGCGTCGTCGCTCATCCCTGGCAACGAGAACGCCGTCTACCGCGTGATCGACGGCCTGACGAAGCTCGGTGCGAAGGTCGTGCACAAGGGCAACGCGAAGGTGCACGTCTCCGGCCACGCGTCCGCCGGCGAGCTGCTGTACTGCTACAACATCCTGCGTCCGCGCAACGTCCTGCCCGTGCACGGCGAGCACCGGCACCTCTACGCGAACGCCGACCTGGCGATCCAGACGGGTGTCCCGCCGCGGAACGTCATCCTCGGTCAGGACGGCATCGTCGTCGACCTGAAGGACGGGGTCGCGAACGTCGTCGGGCAGCTCGACATCGGGTACGTCTACGTGGACGGTTCGACCGTCGGCGAGATCACCGACGCCGACCTCAAGGACCGTCGGGTCCTGGCGGAAGAGGGCTTCATCTCCGTCTTCTGTGCCGTCGACTTCACGACCGGACAGTGCGTCATCGGCCCGGAGATCCAGTCGCGCGGCTTCGCCGAGGACGACTCCGTCTTCGACGACGTCCGCCCGCAGATCGCCCGTGCCCTGGCCGACGCGGCCGGCAACGGCACGCGGGACCAGCACGCGTTCAGCCAGGTGGTCCGCCGCACCGTCGGGCGCTGGGTGAACACGAAGCACCGCCGTCGTCCGATGATCGTCCCGGTGATCATCGAGGCGTAGCGCTCGCTGCGCGTTCGGCCTGGAGGCCCGCCACACGTCCGTCCCGGACGCTGCGGCGGGCCTTCATCTCATCCCAGAGCATGATCTTTCGTCGGCATGCCGGTCACTAGTATTCCTGTGTGATCGTTCTGCGTCGCTGGGTGTGGCCCGGCCTCAAGTTCCTGGTGTTCGCCGCCATCGCAGTGGCACTCGTCCGGCTCGCGTTCTTCGCCGCCCAGCCGCCGGAGGCCGACAAGGTCCCGACCGGCAAGATCGACGATCCGGTCGTCACGGTGGAGAAGGGCGACATCAGCAACGACGTCGAGGCGAAGGGCACCATCCGCTCCGTCGCGTCCACCCCGGTGCGCGCAACGGCAGCCGGTACCGTGAACCGCCTCTTCGTGGCGAACGGCGACCACGTCGAGCAGAGTGCGGCGATCCTCGACGTCCGCGTCGAGACCCCGGTCGACGGTGTCACGGCGGACGGCAGCCCGCTCCCGCCGAAGGTCACCTTCTCGACCGTCGCCGCGCCCGCCGACGGCACCGTGTCCGGTCTCGACCTGGTGTCGAAGCAGCCGGTCGACATCGGCACGACCGTTGCCCGTGTCGCGCCGGAGTCGTACCGCGCGAGCGCCACGCTCGAGGCCGCGCAGCTCTACCGCCTGATCAACCGCCCGTCCGAGGCGACGGTGACGGTCAAGGACGGCCCGGCGCCGTTCACCTGCACCAACCTGTCGTTGACGAGCGCGGCCGCGTCCGACTCCTCGTCGTCGGACACCGACGCCGCTGACGGATCCGGACCGGAGTCCTCGTCCGGCGGGACGCAGCTGGAGTGCGACGTCCCTGGTGACGTGACGGTCTTCCCGGGGCTCGAGGTCACCGTGGCCGTGCCCGCCGGCAAGGCCGAGGGCGTCCTGACCCTCCCGACCACGGCCGTCCAGGGCACCGCGCAGAAGGGGGTCGTCACGGTCGTCACGGACGAGGGGAAGCACGAGACGCGCGACGTCGAGCTCGGCATCAACGACGGTGAACTGGTGGAGGTGAAGTCCGGGGTGGCCGAGGGCGACCAGGTCCTGCAGTTCGTGCCGGGCAAGGAGCAGTCCGAGGACGACTCCGCCGAGGGTGGCGCGGTGATGGTCGGATGAGTCTGGTCTCCGTCCGCGGGCTGCAGAAGTCCGTCACGCTGCCGGACGGCTCCACGCTGGAGATCCTCCGCGGGATCGACCTCGACGTCGAAGCCGGCAGCACCACCGCGATCGTCGGCCGCTCGGGTTCCGGCAAGTCGACGCTGCTCAACGTCCTCGGCCTGCTCGACACCCCGACCGACGGCACGCACGAGTTCGGCGGGGTCGACGTCGGCCGGGCCGGGTCGCTCCGTCGCGACCGGATCCGCGGGGCCGACGTCGGCTTCGTGTTCCAGCAGTTCAACCTGCTGCAGGGCCGCACAGCGATCGAGAACGTCGAGATCCCGCTCCTCTACGCGACCGGGAAGGACTTCTGGCGCCGTCGTCGTCTCGCCACCGAGATGCTCGACCGCGTGGGACTGGCCGACCGGGCCGACACGCAGCCGCACCGGCTCTCCGGCGGCGAGCAGCAGCGCGTCGCGATCGCCAGGGCACTCGTCCGCTCGCCACGGCTCATCCTGGCCGACGAGCCGACCGGGGCGCTCGACGTCGACACCGGTCGCATCGTCATGGAGCTGCTCGAGACCGTCGCCGCCGAGACCGGTGCCGCGCTGATGACCATCACGCACGATGCCGCCGTCGCTGCCCGCGCGGACACCGTCCACCGGATCGACCACGGCCTCGTGGTCGACGCGTTCGAGGAGGCCGCCGCGTGAACGGCGTGTTCAGCACCGTCGTCGGGACCTTCGTCGAGTCCTGGCAGGAGCTCCGCGTGCACCGGGGCCGTGTCGTGCTCAGTCTGGTCGGCGTGACGATCGCGGTCGCGTCGCTCGCCGTCGTGGTCGGGTTCGGATCGCTCGCGGAGAAAGCGACGGAGGCGTTCAACGAGCAGTACGGCGGCCGTCCGGCGACGTTCCAGCTCACCGCGTCGACGAAGTCGGGGGACGCCCTGCCGGACGAGGACGCGGTGTTCGACCAGCTCCGTGCCGGGGCCGCCCGCTACGACGTGTCGTACGCGAGCGAGGCGGCGGAGGGGCCGCGGAAGGTCCAGTTCCCGGACGGCGTCGGCGACGTGTGGACGAAGACCGTCGACCCCGGGTACGCCGAGATGCACCGGGTCCGGATGGAAGACGGCACGTGGTTCACCGAGTCCGACCGCGACAGGCTGGCGCCGGCGATCATCGTGAACCAGGCCTTCCTCGACCGCCTGGGTGATCCCGACCTCGTGACGCACCCGACCGTCCGACTGCCCGGGACGCCCGCCGTCACCGCGGTCGTCGTCGGGGAGTACAAGACGTCCGAGTACGACACCGAGCCGGGCATGTTCCAGCTCGCGCGCACGACGGCTGCCGCCGGCACCGTCGTCGACCCGGAGATGGGCGGCAGTCGCACGTTCGAGGTGTGGATCCCGGCACCGGGCGGCAAGCAGCTCGCGAATCGGATCGCGAGCGACACCGAGCGGACCCTCGGCGGCGGCATCGAGGTCACCGCGAGCCGCATGGACGCCGGTGCCACGGTGGACGGCGACCCGCTCGGGCCGCTGCGCTACGTCATCGCCGCGGTGTCGGTGCTCGTCCTGGTGCTCGGTGGCCTCGGACTGCTCAACGTCTCGCTCGTGAGCGTCCGGCAGCGGATCCGCGAGATCGGCATCCGGCGCGGTGTCGGCGCCTCAGCCGGACGGATCTTCGTGGCGGTGCTGCTCGAGAACGTCCTCGGGACCGCCGTCGCCGGGGGCATCGGCGTGATGCTCGGAGCGGCGGTGCTCAGCAACGAGACCGTGCGAACCGCGATCACGAGCGGGGCCGACATCGGGGGAGCTCCATTCCCGCTCGAGGCCGCGTTCGTCGGGATCGGCGCCGCGGTGTTCGTCGGGGCGCTCGCCGGACTGCTCCCGGCACTCGTCGCGGTGCGCGTGAAGGTCATCGACGCCATCCGGTACTGACCCGTCGGGGGAGCCCCGTCGCCTCGTGCGGCGGGGCTCCCTCGGTTTGTCCCCAGGTGGCGTTAGGGTCTACCCCATGGCCGGAGGCACCAAGTCGACCACGCGCTCACGCGCGTCATCGTCGTCCCGTGGAAGCGGGACGCGCGGGACGTCGCGCACGCAGGCCACCACGAAGAAGCTGCCGCAGGCGAAGCCCCCGGTCGAGTTCACCGGGCAGAACCCACTCGTGACCGCCTGGATGGGCATGGCCCACGGCGTCGGCGCGATGTTCCGGCTGCTCGGGTCCGAGACCCTCGAGAAGGACCAGCGTCGCGACGGCTTCCCGTTCTTCCTGTTCGTGCTGGCGATCGCCGGCGCGGTCGTCGAGTGGCTCAACCCGTCGAACGGCGTCTCGGTGGCGCTCGACGCGTACACGTTCGGCGGGCTGTTCGGCCGGCTGGCCTTCGCGCTCCCCGTCATCATGGTCGTGTTCGCCGGCTGGCTGTTCCGGCACCCGGCGTCCGTCCACGACAACACCCGCATCGGGATCGGCCTCGGGCTGCTGCTCGTGTCGATCTCCTCGTTGTGCCACGTGTTCGGCGGGCAGCCGAGCGCGTCCGACGGCATGCCGGCGCTCGCCACGGCTGGTGGCGTGATCGGCTGGGTCGTGATCGGCTGGCTCGTCGCGGTCGCCACCGTCTGGATCGCCGTCCCGGTGGCGATCGTCCTGCTGGTGCTCTCGCTCTTCATCATCACCAAGACGCCGCCGAACAAGGTCGGGCGGCGACTCCACGAGCTGTACGCGTACCTCTTCGGCGCGCCGGCCCCCGCTGCCGAGGAAGACGTGCCCGCCGAGCCGGCGAAGGCGCCGCGCAAGGGCATCACGGGCAAGACGGACTCGCAGGGGCTGCAGCTCTTCGACGACCTCGGGTTCGGCGACGGCGAGCAGCCGGACGACGACGCCGAGGCACACATCCCCTGGTGGCGTCGCAACAAGTCCGGCCGTGAAGAAGACCCGGCGTACGACAGCCCGGTCATCCCCGCGTCGACCGCAGCGGTCGCCCCGGCACCGAGCCCGAACGCCGGCGCCGCTGCCGGCCTGGTCGACCACACGCCGGCCGAGCCCGCATCGGTGAACCTCAACGACTCCCTCGAGCACGACGTCGCCGCCGACCTCGACCGCGCCGAGCAGGCGCTCCGCGACTTCGGCGCACCCGTCCCGGACGACCGGACCGAGGTGATCCGTCCGGCACGCGACGTGCCCGCGGCGGCCGCACCGAGCCTCCCGTCCGCCCCGGCGGACCCCGTCGACGACGCGACCGGCCAGGCGGAGGACGCGATGTCGGCGGCGGCGTCGGCGGACGACCCGTCGAAGCCGTACCGCCTCCCAGCGGCCACGACGTTGAGCGCCGGCACGCCGTCGGTCGCGCGCAGCCAGGCGAACGACGACATCGTCGCGGCCATCACCGGTGTGCTCACCGAGTTCAAGGTCGACGCGAAGGTGACCGGGTTCTCCCGCGGCCCGACGGTGACCCGGTACGAGATCGAGCTCGGCCCCGGGGTCAAGGTCGAGCGCGTCACGGCGCTGTCGAAGAACCTGTCGTACGCGGTCGCCTCGAACGAGGTCCGCATCCTGTCCCCGATCCCGGGCAAGAGCGCCATCGGTGTCGAGATCCCGAACTCGGACCGCGAGATCGTGTCCCTCGGCGACGTCCTGCGCTCGAGCGCGGCGACCAAGTCGAAGCACCCGATGACGATCGGTGTCGGCAAGGACGTCGAGGGCGGCTTCGTCGTCGCGAACCTCGCGAAGATGCCGCACCTGCTCGTCGCCGGCTCCACGGGGTCCGGCAAGTCGGTGTTCATCAACTCGATGATCACCTCGCTGCTGATGCGCGCGAAGCCGTCCGAGGTCCGCATGGTCCTCGTCGACCCGAAGCGCGTCGAGCTCTCGATCTACGCCGGGGTCCCACACCTCATCACGCCCATCATCACGAACCCGAAGAAGGCAGCGGAGGCGCTGCAGTGGGTCGTGAAGGAGATGGACATGCGGTACGACGACCTCGCGTCGTTCGGGTTCCGGCACGTCGACGACTTCAACAAGGCGATCGAGAACGACGAGATCGTGCTGCCCGCCGGCAGCGAGCGGAAGCTCAAGCCGTACCCGTACCTGCTCGTCGTCGTCGACGAACTCGCGGACCTCATGCTCGTCGCCCCGCGGGACGTCGAGGAGTCGATCGTCCGAATCACCCAGCTCGCGCGTGCCGCCGGCATCCACCTGGTGCTCGCGACGCAGCGGCCGTCGGTGGACGTCATCACCGGCCTCATCAAGGCGAACGTCCCGTCGCGGATCGCGTTCGCCGTGACGAGCGTCACCGACTCGCGGGTCATCCTCGACCAGCCCGGCGCGGACAAGCTCATCGGGCAGGGCGACGCGCTCTTCCTGCCGATGGGGTCGTCGAAGGCCGTCCGTGTGCAGGGTGCGTGGGTGCAGGAGAGCGAGGTCGCGGAGGTCGTCCAGCACGTCACCCGGCAGGCCCAGCCCGAGTACCGCCAGGACGTCCAGGCCGTGGTCGAGCGCAAGGAGATCGACGCCGACATCGGCGACGACCTCGAGCTGCTCCTGGCCGCGGTCGAACAGGTCGTCTCCACGCAGTTCGGTTCGACCTCGATGCTCCAGCGGAAGCTCCGCGTCGGGTTCGCGAAGGCCGGGCGGTTGATGGACCTCATGGAGTCGCGCGACATCGTCGGCCCGTCCGAGGGGTCGAAGGCGCGAGACGTCCTCGTCACCGGCGACCAGCTGCCGGCGGTGCTCGCGAAGCTCCGCGGCGAGGAACCGCCGCCGGAGCCCGCTGCGGCAGCGCCGTCGTCGGCACCGGTGTCGCCGCCGGTCTCGTCTCCGTCCGACGACGGGGACCGGTACAGCGCTGACCCAGTCGGTGACATGACGCGCGGGTACGATCGAGTCGAGGAAGAACCGGACGAGGACGCCTGGGGCCTCACGGGCAGGGAGTGAAGACGATGACCGCCTCGGAAGGCACCAACACGAAGCGGTTCCCCTGGCGGGGACGTCTCATCCGCAAGGGACCGGGTCCCGCGTCGACGGCGAACGTCGCGAACATCATCACCGTCATCCGGATCCTGATGGCGCCGGCGTTCTTCGCGCTGCTGCTCGTCGACGACGGTCGCGACGGTGTCGAGCGCATCTACGCCGCCGTACTGTTCCTCGTCGCCATCCTCACCGACAGCGCCGACGGCATCATCGCCCGCCGGCAGAACCTCGTGACGGACTTCGGCAAGCTCGTCGACCCGATCGCCGACAAGGTGCTCATCGGAGGAGCGCTCGTCGCGCTGTCCATCCTCGGCGAGCTGCCCTGGTACGTGACGGTCCTGATCATGGTGCGCGAGATCGGCATCACGGTGTTCCGGTTCGCGGTGCTGTCCGACCGGGTCATCCCGGCGAGCCGCGGCGGCAAGATCAAGACCGTCTTGCAGGCGGTCGCGATCACGCTCGCGCTCTTCCCCTGGTGGAACTTCGCCGGCGACTTCGCCCACTGGACGAACGGCATCCTGATGACCGCCGCGTTCATCGCCACCGTGTGGAGCGGGCTGGACTACCTGTGGCAGGCGTGGAAGCACAACCGGACCGCAGCGTGAGCCTGGCTTCCTCGGTCGTCGCGGCGCTGACCGCGCGGGGTGAGACCGTCGCCGTGGCGGAGTCGCTCACCGGCGGTCTCGTCGTCTCGGAGCTCGTGGGAGTCCCCGGGGCGAGCGCCGTCGTCCGTGGGGGAGTCGTGGCGTACGCGACACCCGTCAAGGCGTCCGTGCTCGGCGTCTCGGCCGCATTGCTCGCCAGCAACGGCGCGGTCGACCCGACCGTGGCCGAGCAGATGGCGACCGGGGTACGGACCGCCCTCGCGGTCGACGGCGAGCCTGCCACGTGGGGAATCTCGACCACCGGCGTCGCCGGACCGGACCCGCAGGACGGGCAGCCCGTCGGCACGGTGTTCGTCGGCATCGCATCAGCGGCGGGCGCGGAGGCGTTCGAGTTGCACCTCGACGGGGACCGCCAGGCAATCCGACAGGCCGCCGTCTCCGAACTCCTGACACGGCTGCACGCCACGCTCGAGACCGGGGAATAGCCCGCGTTACCGCTGGGTTACATCTCACGCAATCTCCAGCAGGACGGCAGCCCAGGTGGCTAGCATGCTGCAACCGGCAACGCTACTGTTGCTGAACCCGAACCCGGTCACCCTGGCCGGTCGGGCGCGGAGATGACAGAGAGGAGGAGTTCTCATGGTTCTCGTTCGTCAGGAAATCGGCGACGTTCTGCGGGACTTCCGCTTGCAGAAGGGCCGGACCCTCCGTCAGGTCGCGTCCAAGGCCAGCGTTGCTCTCGGGTACCTCAGTGAGGTGGAGCGTGGTCAGAAAGAGGCCAGCTCGGAGATCCTCGCCTCCGTCGCGGATGCGTTGGACACCCCGATCTCCACGATCATGCGCGAGGTGGGAGACCGCCTCGCCGTGGTGGAAGGTCTCACCCCGGTCCCGGACACGCTCCCGGACGAACTCGTCGCCGAGTTCGACAACGACCTCGCGGTGCGCTGAGACGCACTGCACACGAACGCCCCCGTCGGTCCGCCGGCGGGGGCGTTCGCCGTCCGTGCTGACGCTTAGGGTGGTCTGATGCGTGTGAGTGAGTTCTGGCGTGCCGTCGACCAGGTCTTCGGGGAGGCCTACGGGGCGGTCGTCGCCCGTGACGTCGTGCTCGAGGAGCTCGGTGGGCGCTCCGCTGCCGATGCGATCGCCGCGGGGATCGACACCCGGAAGGTGTGGGACGCGCTGTGCGACTCGCAGGACGTGCCGCAGGACCGGCGGCACGGCAAGGGGCTGTTGGAGCCGCGCGACTAGGTTCCGCGACCGAACATGTGTTCGGCGTGTCGCTCGAACGCGTGTTCGATGGGTGGTAGCTTCCTGCACAGCGGCGTGATCGACGGATTCATCCACAGTCAGCGCGGTGATCGGCTTCGATGTCGGTGGCCCGCCCTAGGTTCGAAGCCATCGGGAACGTCCGAAGCCTTGTCGAAGAACCAGGGGCCTTGCACCACCGGCCCCGGGGGACGGGACAGCCTACAGGCGGCCGACATCGAGCACGAAGGAGCACACCATGCCATCACCCGCAGACCGCGAGAAGTCCCTCGAGACCGCACTCGCCCAGATCGACCGGCAGTTCGGCAAGGGCGCGGTGATGCGCCTCGGCTCCGACGAGCGTGCGCCGGTCGCGACCATCCCGACCGGCTCCGTCGCCCTCGATGTCGCGCTCGGGATCGGCGGGCTGCCGCGTGGCCGCATCATCGAGATCTACGGCCCGGAATCCTCGGGTAAGACCACCCTCACGATCCACGCCATCGCGAACGCGCAGCGCAACGGTGGCATCGCCGCCTTCATCGACGCCGAGCACGCGCTCGACCCCGAGTACGCCAAGAAGCTCGGCGTGGACATCGACGCGCTGCTCGTGTCGCAGCCCGACACCGCCGAGCAGGCGCTCGAGATCGCCGACATGCTCGTCCGCTCCGGGTCGATCGACCTCATCGTCATCGACTCCGTCGCGGCGCTCGTGCCCCGCGCCGAGATCGAAGGCGAGATGGGTGACTCCCACGTCGGCCTCCAGGCACGACTCATGTCCCAGGCGCTCCGCAAGCTCGCCGGTGGGCTGAACCAGACGCAGACCACGATGATCTTCATCAACCAGCTGCGCGAGAAGATCGGTGTGTTCTTCGGCTCCCCGGAGACCACGTCCGGCGGTAAGGCGCTGAAGTTCTACGCGTCGGTCCGCCTCGACATCCGTCGCATCGAGACGCTGAAGAGCGGCACCGACGCCGTCGGCAACCGCACCCGCGTGAAGGTCGTCAAGAACAAGATGGCGCCGCCCTTCAAGCAGGCGGAGTTCGACATCCTCTACGGCACGGGCATCTCGCGTGAAGGCTCGCTGCTCGACTTCGGCGTGGACCACGGCATCGTCAAGAAGTCCGGTGCCTGGTACACCTACGACGGCGACCAGCTCGGGCAGGGCAAGGAGAACTCGCGTTCCTTCCTGATCCAGAACCCGGAGATCGCCGCGGAGATCGAGGGCAAGATCCTCGCCAAGCTCGGCATCGGTGGCGCCAAGGCCACCGAAGAAGCAACGGCACCGGTCGAGTCGCTCGAAGCCAAGCTCACCGCACGCAAG
The DNA here is from genome assembly GCA_029959665.1 of Microbacteriaceae bacterium PS02333. Lineage (GTDB taxonomy): Bacteria > Actinomycetota > Actinomycetes > Actinomycetales > Microbacteriaceae > Curtobacterium > Curtobacterium guangdongense. The sequence continues at coordinate 39,227 of JASCOI010000014.1, read as the reverse complement.
GGCGCGTGAGCGGGCACGACGACGGCAGCGACGACCTCGCACCGGTCACCGACCTGTTCGGTGCGAGGTCCCGCCGCCGTCGGACACCGCCGCTCCCGGAGCCGGAGACCGAAGCGGAAGCCCCCGGCGTGGAGACAACGCCGGACGACGACGACGCCGCCGCCGATGCGAGCGCGCCGGTTCCCCTCCGTGGACACCGTGCGCAGTCCGAGTGGGTCTCACCGGTCGTCGGGGACGGATCCGGTCGCAGTGCCCGGGCTGAGCAGGACGGCTACGACATCGACGAAGCCGATGCCACGACGGCGTCGGTGTTCTCGATCGCCGGCGGTGACGAGATCGACCCCGCTGACGCACCACGGCCGCTGGACGAACAACGTGCAGACGCCGAGCGGCTCAGCATGCGCGCCCTCGGCCGCAAGGGGGTGAGCGAGTCCGAGCTCCGGACGATGCTCCGGGGCAACGACCTCGACCCGGACGTGGTCGAGCACGAGGTCGAACGGCTCACCCGGGTGGGACTGCTCGACGACGTCGCCCTCGCGACCGACCTCGTGGACCGACTCCACGACCGCAAGGGGCTCGGTCGGCAGGGGGTCGTCGCCGAGCTCCGTCGTCGTGGCATCGACCAGGCTGCGATCGACGCCGCCCTCGACGCCGCGGCGGACGACGATGACGACGAGTTCATCCGCGCGATCGAGCTCGCCGAGAAGCGCGCCGGTCAGCTCAGGGGCCTCGATCGTGCGACCGCAGAGCGCCGGCTCTCCGGCTTCCTCATGCGCAAGGGCTACAACGGCGGCGTCGTGCGGATCGCGGTGGAGCGCGCGCTCGACGGCGGTGGACCACGGAAGGGCGGGCCGCGCGGCACGGTCCGGTTCGAGTAGGCACCGACTTCCCGCGCGCCGATTTACACTGGGACGACCATGGCCACCGTCGCAGCGCAGCCCCGCACCTACGAAGTCCGCACCTACGGGTGCCAGATGAACGTGCACGACTCCGAGCGCCTCAGCGGGTCGCTGCAGGCCGCCGGGTACGTCGCGGCGGACGGCACCCAGGCGGACGTCGTCGTGATCAACACCTGCGCGGTGCGCGAGAACGCCGACAACCGCCTCTACGGCAACCTCGGGCAGCTCGCGGGCATCAAGCGGGAGCACCCCGGCATGCAGATCGCGGTGGGTGGCTGCCTGGCGCAGAAGGACAAGAACGTCATCCTCGAGAAGGCGCCGTGGGTCGACGTCGTCTTCGGCACGCACAACATGGGGTCGCTGCCGACGCTGCTCGAGCGCGCCCGGCACAACGGCGAGGCGCAGCTCGAGATCCTCGAGTCCCTGGACGTCTTCCCCTCGACGCTGCCGACCAAGCGCGACTCGACGCACAGTGGGTGGGTGTCGATCTCCGTCGGCTGCAACAACACCTGCACGTTCTGCATCGTCCCGTCGCTCCGTGGCAAGGAGAAGGACCGTCGTCCCGGCGACGTCCTCGCGGAGATCCAGGCGCTCGTCGACGACGGTGCGATCGAGGTGACCCTGCTCGGCCAGAACGTGAACTCCTACGGCGTCGAGTTCGGCGACCGGCAGGCGTTCGGGAAGCTGCTGCGCGCGGCCGGGCAGATCGAGGGCCTCGAGCGGGTGCGGTTCACGAGTCCACATCCGGCGGCGTTCACCGACGACGTCATCGACGCGATGGCCGAGACCCCGAACGTGATGCCGCAGCTGCACATGCCGCTGCAGTCCGGGTCGGATCGGGTCCTCAAGGCGATGCGCCGCAGCTACCGGAGCGAGCGGTTCCTCGGGATCCTGGACCGCGTGCGCGCCAAGATCCCGAACGCGGCGATCTCCACGGACATCATCGTGGGGTTCCCCGGCGAGACCGAGGCCGACTTCGAGGACACGATGCGCGTCGTGGAACAGGCCAGGTTCGCCTCGGCGTTCACCTTCCAGTACTCGATCCGACCCGGGACGCCGGCGGGCACGATGGACGACCAGCTCCCCAAGGAGATCGTCCAGGCGCGCTACGAGCGGCTCACCGCCCTGCAGGACCGCATCACCGCGGAGGAGAACCAGCGGCAGGTCGGTCGCACGATCGACGTCCTGGTGGCGACCGGCGAGGGCAAGAAGGACGACACCACGCACCGGCTGTCCGGCCGAGCGGAGGACTCCCGCCTCGTGCACTTCTCGGTGCCAGCCGGCTCCGACGTCCCGCGCCCCGGCGATGTCGTCACGGTCGAGGTGACCCGCGCTGCGCCGCACTTCCTCATCGCCGACTCCGACCAGCCGCCCCCCTCCCGCCCCCCCGCCGCGGGCGGGGGGGGGGCCGGGGCGCGGGCGGCGGCGGGCGGCGCCCCCCCGCCCACGGCCCCCGGTGAGGGGCCGAAGCCGGTGTCGCTCGGTCTGCCGACCCTCCGTGTCGGCCGCTGACCCCCTCCCGGGGCCGTACGACGAGTCAGGCTGGCCCGCGGCTGACAGTGTCTCGCTGATCGCCGTCGTCGGCGCGACCGGCACCGGCAAGTCCGACCTGGCGATCGCGGTCGCCGATCGACACCGTGCGAGCGGCCGGAACGCCGAGATCGTCAACGCCGACGCGATGCAGTTCTACCGCGGCATGGACATCGGCACCGCGAAGGTCCCGGTCGGTGAGCGGCACGGCATCCCGCACCACCAGTTGGACGTGCTCGACGTCACCGACGAGGCGAGCGTCGCGGCCTACCAGCACGACGCACGAGCAACCATCGGCCGCATCGTCGACGACGGTGGGGTCGCGGTCCTCGTCGGGGGCAGCGGCTTGTACGTCTCGTCCGTCCTGCACGATCTCGCGTTCCCCGGCACCGACCCGGAACTCCGCGCGGCGCTGGAACGCGAGCACGCGGAGGCCGGACCGAACGTCCTGCTCGCTCGGCTGCGCGAACTGGACCCGGCGGCTGCCGAGACGATCGACGTCCGCAACCCACGGCGGTTGATCCGCGCCGTGGAGATCGCGAGCCGGTCCGACCGGGTCACCCCGAGCCTCCCGTCTGCGCCGCGCGCGTGGCGACCCGCCCGTGTCCTGCACCTGCGTCGCGATCGTGCGCAGCTCGTCGCGGCGCTCCACGACCGCGCAGCGGGCATGTTCCGCGACGGACTCGTCGACGAGGTCGCCGCGCTGCGGACGCGCGGGCTCGAGCAGGGACGCACGGCGCGTGCCGCGATCGGGTACTCCCAGGCGCTCGACGTCCTGCGCGGCGACGCGACGGTCGCCGATGCCGTCGAAGCGACCGCGGTGGCGACGCGGAAGTACGCCAGGCGACAGGTCTCGTGGTTCAAGCGGTACGCAGAGGCCGAGGACCTCGACGTGACGGGCGCCGACCGGCAGGAGCTCTCGGACGTGGCCCGTAGGATCGTCCCGTGACCGAGCTGCACTTCACCAAGGGCCAGGGGACCGGCAACGACTTCGTCCTGTTCGCCGACCCGGACGCCACGGTCGACCTGACCCCGGACCGGATCCGCGCGATCGCCGACCGACGGTTCGGCGTGGGGGCCGACGGCGTGATCCGGGCGGTGCGCGCTGACGCCCTCCCCGAGGGCCGCGCCATCGCGGCGTCCGCTCCGGAGGTCACGTGGTTCATGGACTACCACAACGCCGACGGCACGGTCGCGGAGATGTGCGGGAACGGCATCCGTGTCTTCGCGCGCTACCTGACCGAGTCCGGGCTCGTGGACCTCGAACCGGGCGAGACGCTGTCCGTCGGCAGCCGCAAGGGCATCGTCGACATCCAGCGGCAGGCGAACGGGTTCGCCGCGGATCTCGGGCGATGGGACCTCGGCATCGAGGGCGGCGGGTCCTCCGACGTGCTCGTCCGCGCGAAGAACCTCGATCGCGCCCGCCCGGGCCTCGGCATCGACGTCGGCAACCCGCACGTGGTGGTCGCCGTCGCGACGGAGGACGAGCTCGCCGACCTCGACCTGACGTACGTCCCCGTGCTCGACCCGGCGCCGGCAGCCGGTGCGAACGTCGAGTTCGTGCTGCCTGGTGAGCCCCTGGTGCAGGACGGCGTCGGGCAGATCACGATGCGGGTGCACGAGCGGGGGAGCGGCGAGACGCTGTCCTGCGGCACGGGGGCGGTCGCTGCGGCACTCGCGACGCGGTACTGGGCGGGGGCCAGCGCGCCGGACACCTGGCGGGTGCGGGTGCCCGGGGGCGTCGTGACGGTGCGGATGTTCGCGGCCGAGGACGGCGAACACGTGTCGCTCGCCGGGCCGGCCGAGCTGGTGTTCTCCGGCGACCTGACGGTCTGACGCGGGCGCGCGCGGGCCGCAGCGCGCTGCGCTCGGTGAGCGTTGCCCAGCGCGCTCTGCTCTCGCACAACCGAAAGCACCTCGCACCGCGTGGTCGCGTTGTTCTGGGTGCTTTCGGTTGTGCGCACTCCGACGGCGGCTCGGGCGGCACCGGCGACACGGGAGCAGGCGGCATGCGCCGCGCCGCTACTCCGCCGTCCGGTGCACGCGCAGCACGCGGAACCCCTTGTCGGTCGACGCCCTCGTGACGTGGAACGACGCTCCGAGCGTGTCGTGGAGCCACCGCTGCAACGAGTCGCCACCGAGGTCCTTCGACACGACGAGCCAGGCGTCGCCGGACACCTCGAGCCGGGGCAGCCAGGTCATCAGGATGTCGTGCAGCTCGTCCTTGCCGACGCGGATGGGCGGGTTCGACCAGATCGTCCGGAAGCGCAGGTCCGCCGGGACGTCGGCGGGCGCCCCGATCGACACGTTCGTGACCCCGGCGGCTTCGGCGTTGGCGCGCGCCAGGTCGAGCACGCGCTCGTTGACGTCGACGCCCCAGACCTGCGCGTCCGGGGAGTGGAGCGCCATCGTGATCGCGATCGGACCCCACCCGCAACCGACGTCGAGGAGTGCGCCGTCGTGCGCGGGCGGCGGCACGGAGCCCAGCAGCACGCGGGTCCCGCGGTCGATGCCGTCCGGGCTGAAGACCCCGGACGCAGTGGTCAGTGACAGGGAACGACCCGCCAGCGTCACGTGGATCTGGCGCGGTCGCGCCTGGCTCTCCGGGGTGGCCGAGAAGTAGTGGTCGTTCGCCATGGATGAACCGTACCGGGAACCCCGTGTGTCCTGGAGCGCGCAGAGGTACCCTGTGGACAGCATGACGGATACCCACAACCAAGCTGAAGGCGACGGCGTCGTCGAGCGCGTGCTGCGCAACGCCGACTCGCGAGCCAGCTCGTCCATCTTCGCGCCGGCACAGGCGATCCAGACCCGCTCGGTCGACGAGCACGGCTGGGCCGGTGACGGCGACCAGTACGACCGCGACGACCGCGCAGCGCTGCGCCGCGTGGCCGGTCTCTCCACCGAGCTCGAGGACGTCACCGAGGTCGAGTACCGGCAACTCCGGCTCGAGCAGGTCGTCCTCATCGGCGTGTACGCCCAGGGCGACGCGGCCGACGCCGAGAACTCGCTCCGTGAGCTGTCGGCACTCGCCGAGACCGCTGGCGCCGTGGTCCTCGACGGGCTGCTGCAGCGGCGGCCCCACCCCGACCCCTCGACGTACCTCGGCAAGGGCAAGGCGGAAGAGCTCGCCATGGTCGTCAAGGCCACCGGTGCCGACACCGTGATCGCCGACACCGAGCTCGCACCGTCCCAGCGGCGTGCGCTCGAGGACGTCGTCAAGGTGAAGGTCATCGACCGGACCGCCGTGATCCTCGACATCTTCAGCCAGCACGCGAAGAGCCGCGAGGGCAAGGCGCAGGTCGAGCTCGCCCAGCTCGAGTACCTGCTGCCGCGACTGCGCGGTTGGGGTGAGTCGATGTCCCGCCAGGCCGGTGGTCAGGTCTCCGGTGGTGCCGGCATGGGTTCGCGTGGTCCGGGTGAGACGAAGATCGAGCTCGACCGTCGCCGCATCCACACGCGGATGTCGAAGCTGCGTCGACAGATCGCGTCGTTCCGACCCGCACGAGAGGCCAAGCGCGCCGACCGTCACCGCAACGAGGTGCCGAGCGTCGCGATCGCCGGGTACACGAACGCGGGCAAGTCGTCCCTGCTCAACCGGCTGACGAGCGCCGGCGTGCTCGTGCAGAACCAGCTCTTCGCGACGCTGGACTCCACGATCCGCCGCACGAACACCGGCAAGGGCCGTGAGTACACCTTCGCGGACACGGTCGGCTTCGTGCGCAACCTGCCGCACCAGCTCGTCGAGGCCTTCCGCTCCACGCTCGAAGAGGTCGGCGAGGCCGACGTCATCGTGCACGTCGTCGACGGCTCGCACCCGGACCCCGCAGCGCAGCTCGCGACCGTCCGGGACGTCATCGGCGACGTCGGCGCCCGGGACATCCCCGAGATCGTCGCGTTCAACAAGTCGGACCTCATCGACGACGCGCAGCGGCTCGTGCTCGTGGGGCTCGCACCGGACGCCGTGTTCGTCTCGGCGCGCACCGGCGAGGGCATCCCGGAGCTCCTCCGGGCGATCGAGGCACGGCTCCCCGAGCCCGACGTCGAGCTCACCGTGGTGATCCCGTACGAGCGTGGTGACCTGGTGTCGTCCCTGCACGACGCGGGTGCGGTCGAGTCCGTGGACTACGTCGAGGCGGGGACGCGACTGCGCGTTCGGGTCTTCCAGCGCCAGGTCGCCGAGCTCGACCCGTTCGTGGTCGCGCCCGTCACGACGGCCTAGTCCCCGACGGTTCGCCTCCTCGGCCGGGAGGCCCGGCTCGCCTCCGCCAGACACGGCCCGGTCCCCGAGACACCCCGGAACACACGAAACGCCGCCGAATCCGGCGGCGTTTCGTCGTTCCCGAGGTGTCTCGGGCGTCAGATGCTGCGGAGGACGGCGACCACCTTGCCGAGCACAGTGGCGGCGTCGCCGAGGATCGGCTCGAACGCGGAGTTGCGGGGGAGCAGCCACGTGTGACCGTCCCGCTGGCGGAAGACCTTGACCGTGGCTTCCTCGTCGAGCATCGCCGCGACGATGTCGCCGTTCTCGGCGGTCTGCTGCGACCGGACGACGACCCAGTCGCCATCGCAGATCGCCGCGTCGATCATCGACTCGCCGACGACCTTGAGCATGAAGAGGTCTCCGGTGCCGACGAGCTGACGGGGGAGCGGGATGATCTCGTCGACGTGCTGCTCTGCGGTGATGGGGACACCCGCGGCGATGCGACCGACGAGCGGGACGAGGGTCGTGGCGTCCACATCGGGGCCGTCCGCGTCGGGCGTCGGCTCGTCGACCAGGACCTCGAGCGCGCGGGGACGGTTGGGATCACGGCGGATCCAGCCGCCGAGCTCCAGCTGGCCGAGCTGGTGCGACACGCTCGACAGTGACGAGAGGCCGGCAGCGTCGCCGATCTCACGCATGCTCGGCGGGTACCCCCGGCTGGCGATCGACGCACGGATCGCGTCGAGGATCGCCTGCTGCTTCGCCGTCAGCGGTTTCTGTCCCCGCAGTTCGTCCGCCACGTCGTCTCGCCTTCTGGTCGGACCGAGGACGGCCTCTGCGGGAATGTCGGTGGTCCCCGTCAAGCTTGTCCCAGTCAGTCGAAACAGTATCCGACCGCATGCCGCCGGACAAACACCTGTTCGAGCGTGTCGCACGAAAACTCCCCGGAAATGTCTCCAGGGGACTTGTGCGGCCGTCCGTTCGAACGTATGTTCGGTACATCGCTTCGGTTCACCAGAGCAGGAAGGCACCACGACATGAGCACCATCGCACTCGCAGACATGCAGGGCACGGCCGTCCGTACCCGGCTCCGCCTCACGCGCCGCGGCCGCGTGGTCTTCACGACGCTCGCCGCCCTGCCGGTCCTGATCGTCGTCGGCCTGTTCGCGCTGAACGGTGGCCAGGCCGCTGCCGGCAACACCGCAGCGGACGTGCACTTCCAGACGGTGACCATCGAACCCGGGGAGACGCTCTGGCAGCTCGCCGAGCAGACAGCCCCGAACGCCGACCCGCGTGACTTCATCGCGGACGTCGTGAGCCTCAACGCGCTCGACGGCTCCGGCGTGCAGGCCGGCGAGCAGATCGCCATCCCGGCCAAGTACGCCCCGGCGAAGTAAGCACCGAGTACGCCCCGGCGAAGTGAGTGGAGCGCAGAGCGTCGACGGCCCGGCGTCCAGATCGCGTCGGCGGGGGTAGCGCATGACCGTCCGGACGGCCGGTCACCGTGGAGCCGCGCCGCTCTACGATGGATCGGTGGCATTCACGCTCGAAGACCTCCCGATCCGAGACGACCTCCGCGGTCAGAGCCCCTACGGGGCACCGCAGAAGCACGTCCGCGTGCAGCTCAACGTCAACGAGAACACGCATCCGGTGCCGCAGGACGTCGCGGACGACATCGTCGAGTCGGTCCGTCGGGCGCTCGGGACGGTGAACCGGTACCCGGACCGTGAGTTCACCGAGCTGCGCGAATCGCTCGCGGGGTACCTCGGGCACGACCTCACGGTCGAGCAGATCTGGGCGGCCAACGGCTCGAACGAGGTCATCCAGCAGCTCCTCCAGGCATTCGGTGGCCCCGGGCGCAGCGTGCTCGGCTTCCCGCCCACCTACTCGATGCACTCGATCATCGCGTCGGGGACCGGCACGCAGTGGATCGCCGCCGAGCGCGACGCCGAGTTCCGCATCTCGCCGGAGACCGCCGTCGCAGCCGTGCGTGCGCACCGCCCGGACGTCGTGTTCCTCTGCGGACCGAACAACCCGACGGGCACCCCGCTGGACCTCGCGACGATCGAAGCCGTCTACGACGCCACCGACGGCATCGTCATGGTCGACGAGGCCTACGCCGAGTTCATGCCGGTGGGGCAGCCGACCGCGCTGACCCTGCTGCCCGGTCGCGAACGACTCGTCGTCTCCCGCACGATGAGCAAGGCGTTCGCGTTCGCGGGCGCCCGCGTCGGGTACCTCGCGGCACACCCCGCCGTGATCGACGCGCTCCGCCTGGTCCGCTTGCCGTACCACCTGTCCGCGCTCACCCAGGCGGCGGCGGTCGCGGCGCTCCGGCACGCACCGGAGATGCTCGCGATGGTCGACGACATCCGGAACCAGCGCGACCGCATGGTCGTGGAGCTCCGCGCGATGGGGTACGCGCCGTACGAGACCTGGTCGAACTTCGTGCTCTTCGGCGGCGTGGCCGACCCGCGTGCGGCGTTCGAGTCGCTGCTCGAACACGACGTGATCGTCCGGGACCTCGGGATCCCGAACCACCTCCGGGTGAGCGCCGGTACCGAGGAAGAGACCACCGCGTTCCTCGACGCCATGCGCCAGGTGGCCGCCGCACAGCCGCCGGTTAGGGTTGCAGCATGACCGCGCGTACCGCCGAGATCACCCGCTCGACGAGTGAATCGACCGTTTCCCTGTCGCTCGACCTCGACGGCACCGGCAAGTCCGAGATCGCGACGAGCGTTCCGTTCTTCGACCACATGCTGACCGCGTTCAGCAAGCACTCCCTGATCGACCTCCGGGTGCAGTCCTCCGGGGACACCGACATCGACGTGCACCACACGGTGGAGGACACCGGGATCGTGCTCGGTCAGGCGCTCAAGCAGGCGCTCGGCAACCGGTCCGGCATCGGTCGGTACGGCGACGCGCTCGTCCCGCTCGACGAAGCACTGGCGCAGGCGGTCGTCGACGTCTCCGGCCGCCCCTTCCTCGTGCACTCGGGTGAACCGGCCGGCTTCGAGTTCCACCGCATCGGCGGCCACTTCACCGGCTCGATGGTCCGCCACGTGTTCGAGGCGATCACGTTCAACGCGGGCATCACCGTGCACGTCCGCGTGCTCGAAGGCCGCGATCCGCACCACATCGCGGAAGCGGAGTTCAAGGCGTTCGCGCGGGCCATGCGCCGTGCGGTCGAACTCGACCCGCGCGTCGACGGCATCCCCTCGACCAAGGGCGCACTGTGACCGCGAAGCCGAACGTCGTCGTCCTCGACTACGGGTCGGGGAACGTGCACTCCGCTGCGAAGGCACTCGAGCGCGCCGGCGCCGAGGTCACGCTGACGGCCGACAAGCGCACGGCGCTCGACGCCGACGGGCTGCTCGTCCCCGGTGTCGGCGCGTTCGCGGCCGTCATCGACCAGCTCGAAGGCGTCCAGGGCGGCGAGATCGTCGACCACCGGCTCGCGGGTGGACGCCCGGTCCTCGGGATCTGCGTCGGGATGCAGGTGCTCTTCTCCCGCGGGGTGGAGCGCGGCGCTGATGTCGAGGGCCTCGCGCAGTGGCCCGGGACCGTCGAGCAGCTCGAGGCCGAGGTCCTGCCGCACATGGGCTGGAACACGATCGACGCCCCGGAGGACTCCGTGCTGTTCGACGGTCTCCGTGACGAGCGCTTCTACTTCGTCCACTCGTACGGCGTCACCGACTTCCCGCTCGAGGCGTACGGGCCGTTCCGCGCACCGAAGCTCACGTGGGCCGAGCACGGTCAGCGGTTCATCGCCGCCGTCGAGAACGGGCCCCTCACCGCGACCCAGTTCCACCCCGAGAAGTCCGGCGAGCCGGGCATCCAGATGCTCCGCAACTGGGTGAAATCGCTCTGACCCGCGCCGAGCCGTGGGTCCGGCCACGGTCCAGGTGACCAGCGTGCCGGACCCGCGTCGAGCCTCCCGTCCGGCCACGAGCCGGCACCGCACCCGCAACGAAACCGACAGGACCATGACCGACCTGACCTCGACCCCGCCCCTCGTCCTGCTGCCCGCCGTCGACGTCGTCGACGGCCAGGCGGTCCGCCTGACCCAGGGCGAAGCCGGCAGTGAGACCGCGTACGGCGACCCGGTCACCGCTGCCCGGACGTGGCGCGACCAGGGCGCCGAGTGGATCCACCTGGTGGACCTCGACGCGGCGTTCGGTCGCGGCGACAACCGCAAGGTGATCGCGCACGCGATCAAGGAGGTCCACGGCGTCTCGGTCGAGCTCTCCGGTGGCATCCGCGACGACGCGTCGCTCGAAGCCGCGCTCGCGACCGGCGCCGCACGCGTCAACCTCGGGACCGCCGCGCTCGAGAACCCGGCGTGGGCCGCTCGCGTCATCGGGGAGTACGGCGAGCAGATCGCCGTCGGACTCGACGTCCGCGGCACCACCCTGGCCAGCCGCGGGTGGACCGAGGACGCCGGCGACCTGTGGGAGGTCCTCGACCGGCTCGAGGACGCCGGATGTGCCCGCTACGTCGTGACGGACGTCACGAAGGACGGCACGCTGCAGGGGCCGAACGTCGAGCTGCTGCGCCAGGTCTGCGACCGCACCGACCAGCCCGTCGTGGCGTCCGGCGGCATCTCGAACCTCGACGACCTCGTCGCGCTGCGGGAGCTCGTGCCGCACGGGCTCGAGGGCGCGATCATCGGCAAGGCCCTGTACTCCGGCGCGTTCACGCTGCCGGCCGCGCTCGACATCGCGTCGGAGTAGTCGGATGGCGGGCATCTCGAACGGGCGCGGCGGCGGACCGGAGGAGGGAGCGACACCCCACGACCACGCGGCGGACTCCGCCGGGTTCCCGTGGGCCGGACGGACGTTCGACAGCCATGACGACGCCTTCGCCGACGACAACGGGCTCGCCGACCCGGCCGTGCTCGCCGCGATCGCCGAGCTGCCCGCTGGTGCATCACAAGCCGACGTCGTCTCGGCGCTGCGGACGGCTCGCCTGCTGATCCCGCTCGTCGCCGAGGCCGGCGAGGTCGGGGAGACCCCGGACGGGCGACTCGTCGACAAGACGCAGGAGCTTTCGATCGTCACCGTCGCCGGACCGGACGGCCGAACCGTCATGCCCGCGTTCACCTCGGTGGCGGCGATGCAGGCCTGGGACGCCACGGCACGGCCGATCCCGGTCGAGTCCCGCCGGGTCGCGATGGCCGCCGCGAGCGAGGACACCCAGCTCGTGGTGCTCGATCCGACGTCAGCGAGCGAGTTCGTCCTCCGTCGGCCGGCGGTCTGGGCGATCGGGCAGGACCTGCCGTGGACGCCGTGCTTCGAGGACCCGGGCGTCGCGGCCGCCTTCGCCGCCTCGGTGGACGGCGAGCACAGCGTCGCCCGCGTCGAGCTCGAGCCGGGCGACCCGCTCGGCCGCTTCGCCGGCCCGGAGCTGACTGTGGGGCTGGCGCTGCACCCGGGGCTCGACCGCACGCAGGTCGGCGAGCTCGTCGGGCGCCTGCAGCAGCGGTGGGCGGGCGATCCCGTCATCGCGGAGCGGGTCGACAGCATGCGGGTCGCGTTGCGGGTGGCCTGAGCGGTCCGGCCTGGAGGCTCGACCCGCGCTGGATGCGCACGTCGCGTCGCCCGGCGGTGCGGCCCGGCTCCGACCGGATGCGCTTGTACGATGGCCCGGTGAGCACCAACCCGACGACACAGCCCGGCACCGGCGAGACCACGTACGGTCCGACCGGCCGGCCCGTTCGGGAGTTCCCCGTCCCGGAGGAACTCGACGGTCACGGGCCCGCGCGCATCATCGCCCTCTGCAACCAGAAGGGCGGCGTCGGCAAGACCACGACGTCGATCAACCTCGGTGCCGCGCTGGCGGAGTACGGCCGCAAGGTCCTCGCCGTCGACTTCGACCCGCAGGGCGCCCTGTCCGCCGGGCTCGGTGTCCGCACGCACGACATCCCCACCGTGTACGACCTGCTGATGGGTTCCATCAAGGACCCGAACCAGGTCATCCAGCCGACGAACACGCCGTACCTCGACGTCATCCCCGCGAACATCGACCTGTCCGCCGCCGAGGTCCACCTCGTCAACGAGGTCGCGCGGGAGCAGATCCTGGCGAGCGTCCTGCGCAAGGTCGCTGGGGACTACGACGTCATCCTCGTCGACTGCCAGCCCTCGCTCGGCCTGCTCACCGTCAACGCCCTCACCGCCGCGCACGGCGTGCTCATCCCGCTGGAGTGCGAGTTCTTCGCCCTCCGTGGTGTCGCGCTGCTGATCGAGACGATCGACAAGGTGCGTGACCGGCTGAACCCCGCCCTGAAGCTCGACGGCATCCTCGCCACCATGTACGACTCGCGGACCCTGCACTCGCGCGAGGTCATGGAACGCGTCGTCGACACCTTCGACGAGAGCGTGCTCGACACCGTGATCGGCCGTACCGTGAAGTTCCCGGACGCCACGGTGTCGGCCCGCCCGATCACCCAGACCGCTCCGGACCACGCTGCGGCGCACGCCTACCGGCAGCTCGCACGAGAGCTCGTCCAGCGTGGCGCCGTCGCCTGACGCCACCGACGGGTCGGGCTTCCGTGTCCGACTGCGGAACTTCGACGGTCCGTTCGACCTGCTGCTGTCGCTCATCACGAAACACGAGATGGACATCACCGAGGTGTCCCTCGGCGCCGTCACGGGGGAGTTCATCACCTACGTCCGGCTGGCGGAGTCCGCGGACGAGCTCGACGAGGCGAGCGAGTTCCTCGTCGTCGCCGCGACCCTGCTCGACCTGAAGATCGCCGGGCTGCTGCCGCAGGGTGAACTCGTCGACGCCGAGGACGTCGCACTCCTCGAAGCGCGCGACCTCCTCTTCGCCCGACTGCTGCAGTACCGGGCGTTCAAGCAGGCCGCCGACTGGTTCGGTGCGCGCTGGAACACCGAGTCGCGCCGGCACGTCCGGAGCGTCCGGCTCGAGGAACGGTTCCGCGCCCGCACGCCGGAGCTCGTGTGGACGCTGTCGGTGCAGGACTTCGCCGCACTCGCGGCACTCGCCTTCGCACCACGGGAGATCCCGACCGTCGGCCTCGACCACCTGCACGCCCCGCTGGTCAGCATCCGCGAGCAGGCAGCCGTCGTCGTCTCGATCCTCCGCACGCGTGCCGAATCGGGCGATCCGGACGTCTCGTTCCGGGAACTGGTCGCCGGTGTCGACATGACGGGTATCGTGGTGGCTCGTTTCCTCGCGATCCTCGAGCTCTACCGGAACGCGTCGATCACCTTCGAGCAGGACGAGCCGCTCGGGGAGCTCACCCTGCGGTGGACCGCGGAGCACTGGACCGACGAGAGCCTCGCCAATCTTGGAGCCGACTATGACGGATGACGTCCACGACGTCTCGAGTGCCGAACCCGGCGGTGCGGACGAGATCGCCGACGCCCGGGCGATCGAGCAGTCGATCCGTTCCGGTGCCGCCGCCGCTCCTTCCCCTGCTCCCGATGCTTCCCCTGCTGCGCGGAGCGACGCCCCGATCGACCGGCAGCTCGAGGCGATCCTGATGATCGCGGACGAACCACAGTCCCTCGTCTCCCTCGGTGCGGCCGTCGGTGCGCCCGTCCCCGTCGTCCGCCAGGCCATCGAACGACTCGTCGCGGACTTCGACGGCGTCGACGGCACCGTCCGCCGCGGGTTCGAACTGCGCGAGGTCGGTGGAGGATGGCGCTTCTACGTCCGATCCGACCTCGACGCCGTCGTCGAACAGTTCGTCGAGGCCGAGCGTCCCTCGCGGCTGTCGCAGGCCGCGCTCGAGACCCTGGCCGTCGTCGCCTACAAGCAACCGATCACCCGCTCCCAGATCGCGTCGATCCGGGCCGTCAACGTCGACGGGGTCGTCCGAACGCTGGTGGCCCGTGGGCTCATCGAGGAGTCGTTCACCGACTCCGAGACCGGTGCCATCAACTACGTCACGTCCGGGTTGCTCCTGCAGCAGCTCGGCATCAACTCGCTCGATGAACTCCCGCTCATCTCGCCCCTCCTGGAGGACGGCGCCGACGGCTTCGAGCAGAACGAAGGGATCCCCGATGGCCGCGTATGAGGACGGACGACACGGCGGCGCCGGTCGCGGGGGTGCGGGTCGCGGAGACGCCGGCCGCTCCGGCGGCGGCCGGACTGGAGGCTCGGGTCGCCCGGGCGGGTCGGGTCGCGACGGGGACCGGTACTCCGGTCGTCCCGGTGGTGCGGACCGCGGGTACGGCGACCGTTCCGGCGGTCGCTCGGGTGCACCGGGCCAGCGCGACGACCGTGGGTACGGCCGCCGGGACGACGACCGCGGTGGTGCTCGCCGTGATGACCGTGGCGCGGGTGACCGTGGGTACGGCCGTGGTGACGACGACCGCGGGTACCGCCCGCGTCAGGACGACCGTGGCGGGCCCCGTCGGGACGACCGCGGGGCGCCGCGTCGCGATGACCGTGGTGCCGGGAGCGGTGGCTACGGCCGCCGTGACGACGACCGTGGGTACCGTCCGCGTCAGGACGACCGCGGTGGTCCCCGTCGGGACGATCGTGGCGCTGCGAGCGGTGGGTACGGCCGTCGTGACGACGACCGTGGGTACCGTCCGCGTCAGGACGACCGTGGGGCGACCCGTCGGGACGACCGGGGTGGTCCGCGCCGGGGCGACAGTGCTGGTCCGCGCCGCGATGACCGTGGCGCTGGGAGCGGTGGCTACGGCCGTCGTGACGATGACCGTGGGTACCGTCCGCGGCAGGACGACCGTGGCGGTCCCCGCCGGGACGACCGTGGTGGGCCGCGCCGCGATGACCGTGGCGCCGGTGACCGTGCGTACGCTCGCCGTGACGACGATCGTGGGTACGGCCGCCGCGACGACGACCGCCGCGGCGCGCCGACCGGGGACCGTCGGACGGATCGCCCCCGGTGGAGCAACGCCGACCGCGACCAGCGCGATCAGCGCAACCGCCGTGACGACCGCGGCCGCGACCGCCGCGAGGACGACGGGCACGCCAGCCGGGTCTGGCACAACGGTCGGCGCTACGTCGGCGGGACCGCGACCGTCCGGAACCGTGCGACGACACCACGACCGGAGGGGGAGCGCGACGCCGCGGGGACCCCGGTGGAGGGCACCCCGGAACGCCCGATCATCCCCGAGTGGGACGCGGCAGACGGTGCGGCGACGCCGGCCGACCTGCAGCCGGACGGTGAGCGCCTCCAGAAGGTCATCGCTGCCGCCGGTGTCGCGTCGCGACGCGTCGCCGAGAACCTGATCGCCGAGGGGCGTGTCACCGTGAACGGTGCGGTCGTCGAGGCCCTCGGGCGTCGTGTCGACCCGGAGACCGACGCGATCGCGGTCGACGGTGTGCCCGTGCAGGTCGACACCTCGCGCCGCTACGTCCTGCTGAACAAGCCGACGGGCGTCGTGTCGAGCATGCTCGACGAACGCGGCCGTGCCGACCTGTCGCAGTTCGTGGACAAGTTCGAGGAGCGCCTCTTCAACGTCGGGCGGCTCGATGCCGAGACGTCGGGCCTGCTGCTGCTCACGAACGACGGTGCACTCGCCCACGTGCTCGCGCACCCGTCGTTCGGCGTCACCAAGACCTACATCGCGAAGGTCGCCGGCAACGTCAATCCCGCCACGGTCCAGCTGCTGCTCGACGGCATCGACCTGGAGGACGGCCCGATCGCGGCCGACAAGGTCCGCCTGCTCGAGTCGTCGCGCGGCGAGTCCCTGGTCGAGGTGACGCTGCACTCGGGCCGCAACCGCATCGTCCGCCGCATGTTCGATGCGGTCGGGCACCCGGTCAACGAGCTCGTCCGTCGGTCGTTCGGGCCCCTGCACCTCGGGAGCCTGCCGAGTGGCCGGACCCGTGAGCTGAGCAACGTCGAGCTCGGCAAGTTGCTCGGCATCGCACGCGGTGCGAGTGCGCCGACGGGGCCGGACTCCGCCGAGTCCAGCGACTGATCGCCGGGGCTCAGGAACGCTGCGCCGCACGGTAGGCCTCGGCTCCCGTGCGCCAGCGTTCCGCCTCGACGTCGAAGTTCGGCACGTCGTCGAGATCAGGGCCGCCGGCGGCGAAGTGCTCGAAGATCGCCTCGTTCGCACTCCGACCGATCGATGCGCCACGGTCGATCACGACGTGCTCGGCGGAACGCATCGCCTGGTCCACGTCGGTGCCGTCCCGGAGCGCACCGACGATCGCCCGAGCCAGTTCGGCGCCGTCGAGCAGTGCGAGGTTGACCCCGTTGCCCCCGAACGGCGACATGACGTGGGCGGCGTCCCCGAGCAGGGTCAGTCCAGCCACGTGGTCCCACTCCGTCGGCGTCGGGAGCGCCATGATCGGGCGGTTCGCGAGGGTGCCCTCGCTGTCGGCGACCACGCGGAGCAGCTCGGGGGCGAAGTCCCGGAACCGCACGAGCAGCTCGTCCCGCACCCGCTCGGTGTCGGTCGACTGCGTGGCGTTCGCGTCGAGCGCCCGGCTCTCGGCCAGCACCCCGCCGCGCCCGTCGGCCGTGCCGAGGCCGGCAGCGGCGAGCCAGTCGAGGTCCACGCGCATCCCCAGGTAGCCCCGGACGACGTCGTCGCTGTTGCGCTGCAGGACCATCGTCCGACCGTCGCCGTTCGCCCACAGGTGCCCGTCACCGACGAGTCGGGCGATCTCCGGGTGTGCCGTGGAGACCGCCGTGAAGAGCACCTCGACGAAGCTGACGCCGGTGTAGAGGGGGAGCGTGTCCGTCAGTGCTGCACGGACCCGTGACCACGCGCCGTCGGCACCGATGACGAGTTCCGCGTGTTCGACGGCGCCGTCGGCGAAGACGAGCTCGTGCTGGGCGCCCGACACGACCTCGGTCAGCTTCCGCCCCCACCGGATGGTCCCCGGCACGAGCGACCCGGCGAGCATCGAACGGAGCTGGGCGCGGTCGATCTCCGGCGCAGCGAACTCGTCCGGCGACGCGACGTGCTCCATCAGCAGCGTGCCGTCCGGAGCGACCATGCGCTTCGACTGTCCCTCCGGCCGGGCGAGGGCGGCGAACTCGTCGACGAGCCCGGCGTCCTCGATCGCGATCTGACCGCTGTCGGCGTGCAGGTCGAGCGTGCCGCCCTGGTCCCGGGACGCGAGCGACGCATCGGCGTCGTACACGGTGACCCGCAGCCCTCCGAGCTGCAGCACCCGAGCACAGAGCAGCCCGCCCGGTCCGGCTCCGATGATCGCGATGCTCGGCTGGTCGTCCATGGTGCGTCCCTTCGTCGTTACCGAACGATCGTTCGGTCAGCAGGACGATAGCCGCCGAACGATCGTTCGGCAAGTAGGATGGCGACCATGAGCAACGCGACCTCGACCCGCCGCCCCGGCAGCGAGACCCGGGCGGAGATCCTCCGCGTCGCGCTGGAGCTCTTCACCAGCCGTGGGTACGAGGGCACCTCCATCCGGGACATCGCCGAAGCGCTCGGTGTCACGAAGTCGTCGCTCTACTACCACTTCGCCAGTAAGGAAGCGATCATCCGTGCGCTGCTCGACGATCGTCGCGGTGAGCTCGACGCCCTGCTCGCCTGGATCGACGAGCAGCCGCCGGGCCCGGACCTGCTGCGCCGGACCGCCCTGCGCTGGGTGGACTCGACCTCGCCCGGCCGGATCCGCGGGATGCGGTTCGCGCACGCCAACCGTCCGATGATGCAGAAGTTCGCGGACGAGGGCGGCGACATCCGGTCGTGGTTCGACGAGGTCGTCGATCGGCTCGTCCCGGCGGACGCACCCTGGACCGAGCGGCTGCGCGCGCGCATGGCCTTCGACACCGTGAGTGCGGCCCTGTTCGCCGCACTGGGCACCCGCGCGTCCGAGGAAGCGGTCCTCGCGACCGCCCGTGCCGCGACCATCGCACTCACCGATCCGGAACGACCGGGACCGGTCGGTAGGGTTGCCAGGTGACCCAGACGCCCCCCGGTACGACTCCGGAGCCCGACCGCCGGCTCCGCGGACCCGTGCGCGTGGTCGGCGCCGGCCTGCTCGGTGCATCGATCGGCCTCGGTCTCCGGCAGAAGGGCGTGGAGGTCATCCTCGACGACGTCTCACCTGCAGCGCTCGCGCTCGCCGTGGACTACGGCGCCGGCCGTCGTCCGGCCGACGGAGACACTCCCGAGCTCGTCGTCGTCGCGGTCCCGCCGGACGTCACCGCGCAGGTCGTCGAGCGGGAGCTCAGCGCCTACCCCGACGCGGTCGTCACCGACGTGGCGAGCGTGAAGTCGGTGCCGCTCGAGCGTCTCCGTGCCGCCGGCGCCGACGTCACGCGGTACGTCGGGTCGCACCCGATGGCCGGGCGCGAGCGCAGCGGTCCGACCGCGGCGCGCGCCGACCTGTTCATCGGTCGCCCGTGGGTGATCGCCGGCCACGACGACATCACGCACCGCCGGGCGGCCGTGGTCGAAGCCCTCGCCCTCGACCTCGAGGCGACGGTCGTCCCGATGGAACCCGAACCGCACGACCAGGCCGTGGCGATCATGTCGCACGTCCCGCAACTCGTCTCGACACTGATGGCCTCCCGGCTCCGTAGCGCTCCCGAGTCGGCGCTCGGGCTGGCCGGCGGCGGTGTCCGTGACGTCACCCGGGTCGCCGCGAGCGATCCCGGGCTCTGGGTCCAGATCATCGGGGCGAACGCCGCGCACATCCGGCCGGTCCTGAGCGACCTCCGCGACGAGCTGACGAAGGTCATCGACGCCCTCGCCGACCCGGACGCCCCCGGGGCGCCGCGGACGATCGCCGAGACCATGGCGTCCGGCAACCGCGGCGTCGAGCGGCTCCCGGGCAAGCACGGCACCACCAAGCGCTTCGCCCAGGTCGTCGTCCTGGTGGACGACCGACCCGGGCAGATCGCCGAGCTCCTCACGACCATCGGCGAGATCGGCATCAACCTCGAGGACATGCGCCTCGAGCACTCACCCGGAGCACCGATCGGCATCGTCGAGGTGTCGGTCGTACCCGAGCAGGAACAGCGACTCGTCGACGAACTCGAGAGCCGCGGATGGAGGATCGCAGCAGCATGGGCCTGAACGACCAGAACGACTCCGGTGTGACCGGTGGGCCGGACGGCCCCGACACGGGGCTCCCGACGCCCGTCGACCAGCCCGGCCCGGTGACGGGTGGCGACATCGGCGGCGCCGACGGCCAGGGCAGCGGCGAACCGGGCCTGACCCGCGACCCGATGCCGGCCGGTCTCGCGGACGGCGCGTACGTCGCGAAGTTCGTGATCGCGGTGGACGGTCCGGCCGGCAGCGGCAAGTCCAGCGTCTCCCGTGCAGCCGCTCGGGCCCTCGGGTTCGGCTACCAGGACACCGGCGCCGCCTACCGCGCGCTGGCGTGGCACGCACTGCAGCAGGAGGTCGACCTCGACGACGCCGCGGCGATCCTGGCGAGCTGGGACACGTTCGACTACGAGATCGGCACCGACCCGGACGCGTACTTCGTCCGCGTGGCCGGCACCGACGTGACCGATGCGATCCGGAGCCCGGAGGTGACGGCGGCGGTGGCGCACATCGCGAAGCTCCCCGACGTCCGGAAGCGCCTCGTGCAGCTGTTCCGGAACGTGATGCGCAAGACCGATGCGAAGGGGATCATCACCGAGGGGCGGGACATCACGACGGTCGTCGCGCCCGACGCCGACGTGCGGATCCTCCTGACGGCCGACGAGCAGGTTAGAATGGCCCGACGCTCGGCAGAGGTCACGACCCAGTCGGCCGCCGAGACCTCGGCTGCACTCGCCCGACGTGACGCAGCCGATGCGAAGGTCGTCGACTTCATGAACGCCGCGGACGGCGTGACGACGCTCGACTCCACCGATCTCGACTTCGACCAGACCGTGCAGGCGGTCGTCGACCTGGCCCGCGCGGCCGGACACTGACACCGGCCCGACGGGCCCGGAGACACCGGCCCGACGGGCCCGAACACACGCGGCCGACCGGCCGCCGGCAAGGAACCCACCATGGCGCAGCTGGACAACGGACCAGAGCACGACGACTTCCCGGAGTACGACGACGCCCTCGGCGAGCGTCTCGCGGGACTCGACGAGTCGGAAGCGGAGCAGCGGGCGACCGCACTCCGCGCCGGCCTCGAAGACTACGACCTCGACGAGGAAGACGTCGCGCTCCTCGACTCCGCGCAGTTCGGCGAGGACGGCGTCGCGTACCTGCCGGCACTCCCGGTCCTCGCGATCGTGGGTCGTCCGAACGTCGGCAAGTCGGCACTGGTGAACCGCATCATCGGTCGCCGCGAAGCCGTCGTCCAGGACGTCCCCGGCGTCACGCGCGACCGTGTGAGCTACAAGGCCGAGTGGAACGACAAGCGGTTCACCCTGGTGGACACCGGCGGGTGGGAGCCCGACGCGAAGGGCATCAACGCCTCGGTCGCGCTCCAGGCAGAGGTCGCGATCGACCTCGCCGACGCCGTGCTGTTCGTCGTCGACGTCACGGTCGGCATCACCGCGACCGACGAGCACGTCGTGAAGATGTTGCGCGGCACCGACAAGCCGGTGATCGTCGTCGCGAACAAGTCCGACGACGACCGCCGCGACCTCGACGCCTACGAGCTCTGGAACCTCGGGCTCGGTGAGCCGCACCCGGTCTCCGCGCTCCACGGTCGTGGCGTCGCGGACCTCCTCGACCTCATCATCACGACCCTCCCCGACGTCTCCGCGGTCGCGAAGCAGGAGATCGGCGGCCCGCGTCGCGTGGCGATCCTCGGACGCCCGAACGTCGGCAAGAGCTCGCTGCTCAACAAGGCGGCCGGTGAAGAGCGCGTCGTCGTGAACGAGCTCGCCGGCACCACCCGCGACCCCGTGGACGAGCAGGTCGAGCTCGGCGGCCGTGTCTGGCGCTTCGTCGACACCGCCGGCATCCGCAAGCGCGTGCACCTCCAGCAGGGCGCCGACTTCTACGCCTCGCTCCGTACGACGGCCGCGCTCGAGAAGGCCGAGGTCGCCGTGGTCGTCCTCGACGTCACCGAGCCGGTGTCCGTGCAGGACCTCCGCATCATCGACCTCGTGCTCGAGTCCGGTCGCGCACTGGTCCTCGCGTACAACAAGTGGGACCTGCTCGACGACGAGCGCCGTCGCTACCTCGAGCGTGAGATCGAACAGGACCTCGCGCACGTGGCATGGGCGCCGCGAGTGAACATCTCGGCCCGGACCGGCCGACACCTCGAGAAGCTCGTCCCGGCCCTCGAGACCGCGCTCGAGTCGTGGGACACCCGCATCCCGACGGGCAAGGTCAACGCCTTCATCGCCGAGCTCGTGCAGGAGCACCCGCACCCGGTCCGTGGCGGACGCCAGCCGCGCATCCTCTTCGGTACCCAGGCCGCGAGCCAGCCGCCGACGTTCGTGCTCTTCACGACCCAGTTCCTCGACCCGCAGTACCGCCGGTTCATCACCAGGCGTCTGCGCGAGGTCTGGGGCTTCGCCGGCACGCCGATCACCGTGAACATGCGCGTCCGCGAGCGCCGGAAGCGCACCTGACCCCTCCCCGGAACGACGTGCACGGGCGTACGCTCCGTGCATGTCACCCGGGCACGGGCCCACACCGAACGGCTGGGCAGCGATCGGAGCGGCCGGCGTCGTCGTCGCCGCAGCCGTGTACTTCTGGCTGCTCGCGCCCGCCCCGACGGCGCACACGGCCGTCGAGCGTGCACCGACGAACGCCGTCGCGACCATGCCGCCACACCCGGAGCCCTGGTACCGCACCGGGCTGCCGGTGGACGGTGACATCATCCCGATCGGCGTCAACACCACGGGCCACGTCACGGTGACGAGGTCGGGGGAGCGTGCGCTGCGGGTCACGATCACGGACTTCCGGACCGACCTCGCGACCGCGGACGTCCGGGTGCAGCTGACGGGCGGCGACGTGGTGGGCACCGGGCAGGAAGCACGGTGGGTCCCGGACGGCGACCCCGTCGAGGTCGGCACGATCGCGCACGGCGCGACGTCCGCGGTCATCGACGTGCGCGTCCCGCAGATCCTGCCGCCCGAGGTGCACTCGCTCGTGATCCTCGACTGGAACACGACCACCATCCTGGGTGGTGCCGAGCTGCTGCCGGCCGGCTGACGCCGTGGACCCGGCCATCGGGTCGCGCCGGGTGCGCGCCGGTGGCGATCCGAGCCTCCCGGCTGACCGGACGGGAGGCTCGTGGCGCGTGATCCGCGCCGGATACGGCACCATGGACGGGTGACGCAGCAATCCATCGCGGACCGGGCCGACCGGTTGTGGTGCCGACTCCGGCTCGACCGCCTGGCCGGCGGCCGACAGGCCGACTACGTGATCCGTGAGGACATGCTGGCGCACCCCGCGACCGTGCGGTCGTTCCGGTGGATCCGCTGGTTGCTCGTCGCCGAGACCGTGGTGGGTCTCGCCGCGATCGTCGTGGCGATCCTGCTGACGCGAGCGGGCGAGACGATCCCGTGGGCCGTGTGGTTCCGGGCGACGGTCGTGCTCCTCATCACGCTGACGCTGTACGTGTTCGCCTGGCGTGCGCAGCTCGGCTACTACTGGGCGTACCAGCGGCTGCGGTTGTTCAGCAGGATCTTCCCGATCGTGACGCTCATCATCGCGGCGATCCCCGGGCTCTACCCGTTCTGGATGGTGATCGAGCAGATCGTCTTCTCGGTGTTCATGATCGGCATCGGCGACGTGCTCACGTCCGACCACATGCGATCGGCCTTCCCGAAGCCGGCGAAGCGCGAGGCTCCGTAGGATCGCGTCATGACGATGTTCGGCGGCGTGCGGTTCGACCCGGAGGACCTGCCCCGGTTCGCCGGTGACCTGTTCGACCACATGGCTGCGGGCGGAACGGCCCCTGACGTGGACGGTGTCCCGTTCGCCGAGACGGTGGGGGTCCTCGCCGGGTCCGGTGGCGGTGCGGTCGACACCGACGTGTTCGACGCGGCGGAACTGCTCGGGTACGTGCTCGCCGTGGTCCGCGCGGAGACGTCGTTGCCCGTTGCCGTGTTCGTCGAGCCGGTGGACTCCCGCGAGCGACGGTCCCGTGTGGAGGAAGCGGTCCGCCGGATCGTCGGGTACCGCTCGTAGGACTCCCGGTCCCAGGGACCGACGGGGCCTGTCACCGATCCCGGAGCCGGAGGATCGTGGACGACATGACGAACACGACGCTCCCCGGCGGCACCTACCGTCTCGCCGACGACCTCGAACTCACCCGTGTCGGGTACGGCGCGATGCAGCTGGCCGGACCGGGGGCGTTCGGCCCGCCCGCCGACCACGACGAGGCGATCCGCGTGCTCCGCGAGGTCGTCGACCTCGGCATCACGCACATCGACACCTCGGACTACTACGGCCCGTTCGTGACGAACGCCCTCATCCGCGAGGCGCTCGCGCCCTACCCGAACGACCTGCGCATCGTGACGAAGGTCGGCGCCCGACGCGACGAGCAGGGTGGATGGCCCGAAGCACGGGAACCGCACGAGCTCGTCGAGCAGGTGCACGACAACCTCCGGAACCTCGGCGTCGAGCGGCTCGACGTCGTGAACCTGCGCATGGGCGGCATGGACGGGGCGCAGCCCGGATCGATCGCTCCCCAGTTCGAGGCGCTCGCAGAGCTCCAGCAGCAGGGGCTCATCAACCACCTGGGGCTCTCGACGGTGAACGCCGACCAGCTCGCGGAGGCGCAGGGCATCGCACCGGTCGTGTGCGTGCAGAACCTGTACAACGTCGCGCACCGTGAGGACGACCCCCTCGTCGACCTCACCGCTGCGCAGGGGATCGCCTTCGTGCCCTACTTCCCGCTCGGCGGCTTCTCGCCGATCCAATCAGGGGCGCTCGACGCGGTCGCCGCTCGGCTCGAGGTGTCGCGCCTGACCGTCGCGCTGTCGTGGCTGCTGCAGCGGTCGCCGAACATGCTCCTGATCCCGGGGACGTCGTCGGTCGCGCACCTGCGCGACAACGTCGCGTCGGCGGGCTTCGCGCTGCCGGCCGACGCGGTGGCGGAGCTGGACGCGATCGGCACCGCCGCGTAGACGCGCCGCTCGTCGCGCCGCGTCCCTAAGATGGTCGCGGGGGTGACGTGTGAAACTCAAGATGACCATCGGCGGCACGGCCGGGGGCGATCGCGACGTCGTCGTGACGGCGGACGTGACCGCGACGATCGGGAGCCTCGCGAACCGGTTGGCGACCGGCAGTCCGGCCGGGGTGCACCCGCTCACGCTGCGCGTGCAGTTCCCGGACCGTCCGCAGGCGCGGCTCCTCAACCCGTCGGCGACGGTGCACGAGTCCTCGCTGCGGTCCGGCTGCCGGGTGGAGGTCGTGCCGGTCACCGAGCGGCGGCGTGGGGACGACGTGGAGGACGCACCCGCCGCCGTCGTGCAGGTGCTCGCCGGTCCGGAGGCCGGACACGAGTACACGCTCTCGCGCGGCGTGAACCTCATCGGACGCGACGCGATGGCGCAGGTCTACCTCGCCGGGGACGACGAGGTCTCCCGCCGACACGCGTCGGTCACGGTCGGCGAGACGATCGAGGTCGTCGACCTCAACTCCGCGAACGGCGTCTCCGTCGACGGACGGCTCGTCGCACGGGCCTTCGTCGAGCCGTCGTCCGAGGTGCAGGTGGGGGAGTCCCGGCTCCGTATCGTGCCGCTCGCATCCAGCGGTCTCCCGACGCTCCCGGGCGCCGCCGAGACGCCGTCGGAGTTCTCGCGGTCTCCGCGGGTGGACCCCGCGTACCGTGGGCGGTCGTTCACACTGCCGGAGATCCCCGTCCCCGGCGAGAAGCCACGGCTCCCGATCATCGCGATCATCGCCCCGATCGTGCTCGGTGCCGTGCTGTTCCTCGTCACGAAGCAGCCGTACACGCTCATCTTCATCGCCCTGTCCCCGGTGATCATGATCGGGACCTGGATCGACCAGCGTGTGCAGGTCAAGCGGCGGAAGCGCGACGAACGGCAACGGTTCGAGGAGTCGCTGGCGGACGTCCGCACGCGGCTCGCGGCGGAGCGGTCACGCGAGATCGACGCCCGGGTGGCCGAGTCGCCGGCACCCGCCGTGGTGACGGCGGCGATGCGGACGCGGTCCGAGCTGCTCTGGACGCGCAAGCCCGAGCACACCACCTTCCTCGAGGTCCGGTTCGGCGCAGGGACGCAGCCGTCGCGCGCGTCGATCACGCTGCCGTCGAAGAACACCGGCAGCGTCGACGACTGGAACCGCGCAGAAGCACTCGCCGACGAGTACGCCACCGTCGGTCCTGTTCCCGTGATCGAGACGTTCGAACGCGCTGGTGCGATCGGCGTCGCCGGGACCGGGCTCGCCGCCGACGACGTCGCCCGGTCGCTCGTCGTGCAGCTCGTCGGCCTGCACAGCCCGGCCGACCTCGTCGTCACGGCCTTCGCCGGCGGCACGACGACCGAGCAGTGGGGGTGGTTGAAGTGGCTGCCGCACGTGGACTCCGCGTACAGCCCGCTGCGGTCCGGCGGGCTCGTCAGCGACTTCGCGGGCGCGTCGACGCTGCTCGCGGAACTCGAGGGGCTCGTCGCCACCCGCCGTGACGCCGGCGCGGGCCGCGGCGAGCAGGTGCGGTCCCGTCTGGACGAGGGACACGCGCTCGACGAAGAGCACGGCGAGTCCGTCGACCGGCTGCCGGCGACCCCCGCGGTGCTCGTCATCGTCACCGCGGAGGCCCCGGCCGACCGCGCTCGACTTGTGGCGCTCGCCGAAGAGGGCGCGGACTTCGGCGTCTTCGTGCTGTGGCTCGCCCCGACGCAGCAGGCGCTCCCGGTGGTGTGCCGGACGTACATCTCCCTTGACCGTTCCACCGGCACCGCGACCGTCGGGTTCGTGCGGTCCGGTCAGGCGGTCGTGCTCGAGGAACTCGACCGTGTCGACGTGATCGAGGCCGCGACAGTCGCCCGGGCCATCGCGCCCGTCCAGGACACCGGCGCCCGCGTGCTCGACGAGACGGACCTGCCGCACAGCGTCGCGTTCGTCGACCTGTACGAGGGCGACCTCGCCGGGGACCCGGTGGCCGTCGTCAGCCGCTGGGCGAAGAACGACAGCATCACCGCGGACTGGGTGCCTGGCGCCGGTCGCGAAGCCGGCGGGATCCGGGCGGTCATCGGGCAGGGGCCGAGTGAGCCGCTCGCGCTCGACCTCCGCACCCAGGGTCCGCACGCCCTCGTCGGCGGGACCACCGGTTCCGGCAAGAGCGAGTTCCTGCAGACGTGGATCATGGGGATCGCGGCCGAGTACGCGCCGGACCGCGTGACGTTCCTGCTCGTCGACTACAAGGGCGGTGCGGCGTTCGCCGAGTGCGTCGGGCTGCCGCACACCGTCGGACTCGTCACCGACCTCAACCCGCACCTGGTCCGCCGCGCGCTGACGTCGTTGCGCGCGGAGCTGCGGTACCGCGAGCACCTCCTCAACGAGCGGGGCGCGAAGGACCTCGTCACGCTCGAGCAGCGCGGCGATCCGGCAGCGCCGCCGTCGCTCGTGATCGTCATCGACGAGTTCGCCGCCCTCGCCTCCGAGATCCCCGAGTTCATCGACGGGGTCATCGACGTCGCACAGCGTGGTCGTTCGCTGGGGCTCCACCTCGTGATGGCGACGCAGCGGCCGAGCGGGGTCATCAAGGACTCCCTGCGCGCGAACACGAACCTCCGTATCGCCTTGCGCGTCGCCGACGAGGTGGACAGCGCCGACGTGCTCGGCGTACCCGATGCCGCATGGTTCGATCCGGGCACCCCCGGGCGCGCTGCGGCGAAGACCGGACCGGGACGCGTCCTGGACTTCCAGACGGCGTACCTCGGCGGACGGTCGGACGACGTCGTGCACGAGCCTGACATCGACGTGCAGGACTTCCCGTTCGGGCCGGGCACGATGTGGCCGAGTGCCGCACGCGCTCCGCGGGACACCGCGCGCGCGAAGGACATCGAACGGCTCGCCGGCACCATCGCGGCCGCGGCGGACCGACGCTCGCTCGCGATCCCGCGGAAGCCGTGGCTCGACCAGCTCGGCGAGACCGTCGACCTCGGCACGGTCGGGCGATCCGACGGAGCGTCGCTCGTCATCGGCACGCTCGACGTCCCGGAACACCAGCAGCAGACCGCCTACGCCGTCGACCTCGACGTCGTCGGCAACCTCGCCGTGCTCGGGACCGGCGGCTCCGGCAAGTCCACGGTGCTCCGCGCGGTCGCCATCGCCGCGTCCTCGGTGGCCGACGAGCACCCCGTGCAGGTCTACGGACTCGACTTCGGTGGCGGCGGACTCTCGATGCTCGACGCGCTGCCCACCGTCGGGTCCGTGATCAGCGGGCCGGACGACGAGCGCATCACGCGCCTCCTGGTCGATCTGGAGGCGACCATCTCGGACCGTTCGCGGCGGTTCGCGGCGGCCCGAGCCTCCTCGCTGACGGAGTACCGGGCCGTCACCGGCGAGGCGGAGCCGCGCATCCTGGTGCTCGTCGACGGGATGGGCGCGTTCCGGAACGAGTACGAGTTCCGCCCGGGCACGCTGCAGCTGTTCGACCAGGTGCTCGCGATCGCCTCCACTGGGCGGGCGCTCGGCGTGCACCTCGTGATGTCGGCCGATCGTGTCGGGGCCTTCCCGACGAACCTGCAGGCGAACATCGGCGAGCGGATCGTGCTGCGGCTCGCGAGCGACATCGAGTACAACGCGGCCGACGTCGCCGCGGACGTCCTCGAGGACGCCGTCCCCGGG
Source organism: Microbacteriaceae bacterium PS02333 (assembly GCA_029959665.1). Lineage (GTDB taxonomy): Bacteria > Actinomycetota > Actinomycetes > Actinomycetales > Microbacteriaceae > Curtobacterium > Curtobacterium guangdongense. The sequence goes on along the minus strand of JASCOI010000014.1, from coordinate 10,938 downwards.
CGTGGACTCGTGGGATCCCACGAGGTGCAGATCGCCGTCCCGGCCGGGAGTGCCGACCTCGTCGTGCAGGCCGGGGCGGTGGAGGCGCTGTCTCGTTCCCTGGTGGCGCAGGGGGTACCGGCGACGCCAGCGGTCCGCCGGCTGCCGTCGTCCGTCCCGGTTTCGTCGTTGCCGGTCGCGGTCGACGGCCGGCCCGTGATCGGCCTGGCCGACGACACGTTGGCCGCCGTCGGCATCCCGACCGATGGTCTCTTCGTCGTCACCGGGCCGTTCGGGTCCGGTCGGAGCACGACGATGCGGACGCTCATCGGGTCCGTCACGGCGACGTACCCGGACCGTCCCGCGTACCTCGTCGTCGGCCGCCGGAGTGCGCTCCGGGCCGCCGCGGCCTGGGCTGCGGTCGCGCGCGCCTCCGCCTCGGCCGCCGCTCGCGCCGGCCCGCTGGCGTCGTCGCTGGAAGCCGGGGGAACGATCGACCCGTCGCCGTTCATCGTGATCGAGAACGTCGGTGACTTCGAAGGGCTGCCAGCCGAGTCGCAGGTCGCGCGGTTGATCAAGGCCGCTCGGCGCGCAGGGGTGTTCGTCCTCGCCGAGGCTGACACCGTCACCGCTCCGAGCGCCTGGCAGCTGTTCGGGGAGCTCAAGACGGCCCGCGCGGGCATCGCCCTGCAGCCGGAGGAGACCGATGGGCTGACGCTGTTCCGGACGGCGTTCCCGCGCTGTACGCGGTCGGACTTCCCGCTCGGGCGGGGGTTCATGGTGGACTCCGGGCGGGTCACCCGGGTGCAGGTCGCGTTGCCTCTTTCCCATCGCATGGGTGAGGAATTCTCCTCCTCTGGTAGCGTGCCAGAAGTCGCCGGAGGGGCTGGCGACGAGAACCGAACAAGGGGATGACCATGCCGAACATCAACGTGTCCTACCAGGAGCTCAACGGCAACGCGGACCGGCTGCTTGCTGGTCGCGACGAGATCAACGCGACGCTGTCGAAGCTGCAGGCGCAGATCGCATCGCTGACGCAGGCGGGGTTCCAGACGGACCGGTCGTCGGGGGCGTACAACGACGCGTACCAGCGCTTCACCTCTGGTGCGCAGAACACCATCGGTGGGCTGAACGACCTGGCGCAGTTCCTGCGCACCACGGCGACCACGCTGGGTGACGTGGACCAGCAGCTGGCGTCGAAGCTGGGTCGCTGAGCCGGTCCGATCACAACGACACGGTCGGTACCGCTGGGGCGGTGCCGGCCGTGGATTCGTCACGGGGGTGACAAGTGAGCGGAGCGCTCAAGGTTGTCTACGCCGCACTCGATGCGGCGTCGGCGAAGGTGTCGGCTGCGGCCGATGACATCCAGATCGGGGCACGTATCCGGCAGGGGGCCGGAATCGCCGAACTGGGATCAGATGCCGTGGCGTCTGCGCTGTCGAACGCGACAGCGCAGCAGGTGCAGCGGTCGGATCTCGTCGCGGAGAACGTGCGAGTCGCGGCGAAGTTCCCGCTACAGGCCAAGCAGTCCTACCAGGCCCAGGACTCTGCGCTGGCCGGAGCGGCGGCGAAGCAGTGAGCTGGACACACGACGATCCGAGCCAGGGCAGTCCGGCCGCGATCCAGGGGCTGGCGCAACTCCGGAGCGCGCGTGCGGGCAAGATCCGTGACGCCCAGCAGTCGTTGCAGGGTGCGGGATCGGGTTCTGGGGCAGAGTGGAAGGCGATGAGCCAGACCGCGTTCGCAACGAAGCTGTCCGCGGATGCGGCGGACATCGAGTTGCTCGCGACAGGACTCGAGGCGCAAGCATCCGCGCTGCAGACGTATGCCGGGCAACTGTCCCAGTTGCAGGACAGGCAGCGGGTGCTCGAGCAGCAGCGGTCCAGCGTGCAGATGGACCTCGGTCTCGCGAAGATGAAGCTCAGCACGTCGAATGCCGAGCTGCCGGCACTGCTCAAGGCGGAGACTCCCGATCCCGATGCGACGGCAGCTGCGAAACGGAAGTCCGCTGCTGCACAGACTGCGGTAGATGATGCGCAGGCGAAGAATCGGGCAATCGACGCGCAGTGGGAACAGCTCGTTTCTGATCGGCGGTCGATGGACTCGACCTGTGTCGCTGCGCTGCAGGGGGAGGGCGTCCTCGGCGCCCTCGCGAGCGTCTCGACCGCGGGGATTGCGGGCAGCACCCCGGCAGCGCTCCTCGCCATGATCGGCAAAATGAGCGCGATCGACCTCAAGATCCTGCTGAAGCAGCATCCGGAGCTCGCGGCGGCACTCGACAAAGCTGCGCCGTCCGAAGTGTCGACGTGGTGGAGTTCGCTGCCGGACGGCCAGCAAGCCGCGCTGGTGGCCGGGCTCCCAGCGGTGATCGGCGCGCTCGACGGTGTACCGGCGCTTGCGCGGGTGGCGGCGAACAAGGTCAATGCGGCGGAGCGACTTGAGGATCTTCGCGCAGAGCGCTCGCACTTGGAGAAACTCGCAACGGACGCCGGAAGGCCCATCGAATCCGACGATCGGATCACCTCGCTGCGATCGGAGATCGGTTACCTCGAAGGGGTCGTGTCGCACCCTCCTCGTGTGCAACTTTATCTGTACCAGCCTGTCCAGGATCGGATCATTGAGATGGTCGGAACGCCGTCGGAATCGACACGTACCGTCGTGACGTATGTTCCTGGTACGTTCGCGAAGACCAGTGACTTCTGGGGCGGAGGGCCGCAGGAGGTATCCAAGTGGCTGGTCGACCGTGATCCGAACGGGACCGTTGCCTTCGTTTACAAAGACGGGAAGTTCCCGCAATCGATTGCTCCTGAGGCCAATAGTGCTGAATTCGCTCGCAACGCAGGGAAGACGCTTGCCCAGTTCCAGGTGGGTATCCAGGCGGACCCGTTGCTCGATCGCGAACAGGTCGGAATCGGGCACAGCTGGGGGCTCGCGAATGTGACCTCGTCCGAGGTCGCTGGCGCTCACTACACAAAAGTGGCGTCCATATCAGGTGCGGGAGAGCTTCCGGAGTGGAGGAAATCGCCCTCGACATCGTACAAGGACTTCTCGTACGATGACATCCTCCAGGACGCACAGCGGGTGCGGATCGATGGAGTGAACGGGATCGTCTGGCACGGGAACAATCCTCGGGTATCGGGATTTGAACACGATTCGTATTACTCGGCCCCGCTCGGTTGGAAGAACTTCCCCGGTGATGTGGTCGTCAGTCCCGTGCTTCCGCTGCTCGGGGGAATGGATTCACACAACTTGGCTGCCACTTCGTCGCAAGATAACCAGAAGCTCCTACTTGATCTGAAAGACTTCATCGATGGACCGCTCAAATGAAATTCGCCGCTGCCCTCTTGATTGGGGCATTGTCCTTGTTCCTCGCCGGCTGCGCAATGTCTGACGGGGATCAGGCATCTCCGGAAACCCGTATCGCCGCGGCGAAGGAGTCCGCCCAAGGTGCGGAGAGGGCGGTCGCAGACCTCATCCCGACCGATAGTCGGACCGCGATCTCACAGCGCCCGAACGGTGTGCTCGTCTCGTGCGGTGACGGCAAGCAGTGGTCGGGGAACACCAGAGTGCGCTTGACGAGTGATGTGACCGTCCAGTCGGTGTTCGAAGCCGTGAGCGCTGATGCTCTCGACGCGAAGTTCACCGTTGACAAGCAGACTTCCTCCGAAGGGAACCCCCGTCTGCAGCTTGATGATGACGAAGGCAATACGGTCTACCTGTCGCCTCGGGCCGGCGGAACCGAGATCGACATCGATTCATTCTCAAAGTGTTTCCCCGTCCCCTCGGACTTCCAGAACCAGGGAACGTACTAAGCGGAAAGCCGTGTGACATCCGCAGTTTGCGGATGAAGTGCGTGACAGGCTGCATCGCGCGCAATGATCTGCCCAAAACAAGCCCCCGAGGGTAAGGGGTTCGACGTCGAGCAAGACAGGACTCGATCGTGTACTCCGCGGGCGACTCTGACCATGGACTCCGGCGTCTTCCTACTTGTCCGAGCGTGGAACGATGGCACAGTGGTCAACATTGACTCCGCTTCATTGTGTCTTTCGCTTCCCGATGAGCTTTCGTTGGATCCTTCGTATCGACTACGACTAGACGCATCACTTCGAGGAGTGCTTTGAAGACGATCGTTCCTGCCGCGCTGATTGTTCTGCTCGTGACAGGCTGCGCCCGAACGGCCCCGATCGAACGCACCATCTCCGCCACGCCCCATGCTGAGAGCAGTAGTACGAATCGACTGATTCAAGCTCGGAAGTCCCACACTCAGGCCGTTGAGCTCCAGATCGCCGAGAGCATCCCGGGCCATGCGAAGGTTCGTCAATCGGAGACCGGAGCCCTTTTCACTTGCCCCGGAGGCGACCGCCAATGGGTCGGAGGGGCGGATGTCGTCATGCATGGAGACGCTGACATGGCAGCAATCGTCGAGGCGTTGCGCCAGCAATGGAGCGCTCGTGATCGGTATCAAGTGAAGCCGGTACGCGACTCCGTGGATTCCCCAGCCGTCGAGATCGTTGGCAAGGATGGCGAAGGGTATCTGGTCGCCCGGGGAACGAAGGACGACGAACTCGCGCTCACATCTTCCTCTCGGTGCTTTGCGGTGCCGGACCACTTCAGCGGCGCCGGAGCGTGGTAGCAGGCGGTGAATTTTGCCATCGTTCCAGGACGTTTGCATAACGAGTGGATCGACCGGTGATGCAAAAGGGCTTCGGGTGCGAGTGAGTGCAGAGCGATTGATGCTGATCGTCAAGATAGTCGGCGTTGCAGGCGTTCTGAGTGCCCTCGCCGGGTGCGCTACGAACACTGACCACGGCGACCCGATGGAACGCCTTGCTGCTGCGAAGCAGTTGACGCAGCGTTCCGAGCGTGCGGCCATAGAACTCCTCCCGAAAGAGGACGTGATCGACATCGATCAACTGTCCGAAGGCACGTTCCTGCCGTGCTCGGATGGATACGTGTGGAGCGGGAACATCAGAGCGTCTTTGCGGGAGGGCATGGACGGTGGCAGCGCGCAGGAGACACTGGCCATGGCAGCAAAGGAACGCGGTGATGACGTGCGGGAGGACATGTTGCTCTCGGGTCGGCGTCGGTACACGATCACGACGGATGACGGCGTTGAGATGCTGCTCACCGTGTGGGACCACGGCACCGTGCTGGACATCGCCCCGGCCTCACCCTGCATCCGTCTCCCCGACGACTTCAAGCGACCTCGCGTCTACTGAGATGCGGGACGACGACCGCTACGCTGCCGAAAGTGGGGACGGAGCGGATCGCAGGAGCTGACCGCAACGGTTGGCGGCATCTCTGGTGGACGCTCCCGCTCGCGACCGTGGTCGCCTTCCCTCCGTGGGTGCTCGCGGCCTTCGCGTGGGGAGGATTTGGCAGCCGTGAAGTGCTCCCCGCCGTCGCTGGGATCGTCGTCGTCGGGCTCGTGTTCTTCGGCGCCGTCACCATCCCGGCGAAGCTGACGGCCCGGTCCGGCACCGTCGGCGCACTCGTCGGGATCGTTGCAGCCGCGATCGGCGCGCTCGTCATCGTGTTGATCACCCCCTGAGCGCAGCGCCGCAGGAGACCGTCGATACCATCGACTGATGACCTCGCAGCGACCGCCGTACCGTGCCGACATCGTCGGCAGCTTCCTCCGCCCCACCAGCGTGAAGGACGCCCGTCAGCGTGCTGCAGCGGGAACGATCGACCCGACGGAGCTGCGGTCGGTGGAGGACGAGGCGATCCGTGGCCTGATCGACTCCGAGGTCCAGGCCGGCCTGCAGCTCGCGACCGATGGAGAGTTCCGCCGCGCCTGGTGGCACCTCGACTTCTGGGGTGGCCTGGACGGCGTCGAGGTCGTCGAGCTCGACCACGGCATCGCGTTCCAGGGGGTTGAGACCACCCCGAAGGGAATGCGGGTGACCGGCCCCGTGTCGCTCCCAGCCGATCACCCGTTCCTCGCACACGCCGCGTTCGTGCTTGCCGAGGCGGAGCAGCACGGTGTGACGGCGAAGATGACGATCCCGTCGCCGACGGTGTTCGACTTCCGGCTCGACGCGGACCAGATCCGCACCGACCACTACGCCGACCGCGATGCGATCACCGACGACCTCGTGCAGGCCTACCGTGACGCGATCGCCGCGTTCTACGACGCCGGCGTGCGCTACCTGCAGCTCGACGACACGGCGTGGGCGTACGCCTGCTCTGATGTGGAGATGGAGAAGGCTCGGGCCCGGGGGATCGAGACCGACGGCATCGCGGAGCGGTTCGCCACGATCATCCGCCGGGTCCTCGATGGTCGGCCCGACGATCTGGTCGTGACGACGCACGTGTGTCGCGGGAACTTCCGGTCGACGTGGATCGCGTCGGGCGGGTACGAGCCGGTGGCGGAGCAGATGCTCGGTCACACCGGCTACGACGGGTTCTTCCTGGAGTACGACAGCGACCGCGCGGGTGGGTTCGAGCCGCTGCGGTTCCTGCCGAAGGGCGACCAGGTCGTCGTCCTCGGGCTGGTCACCTCGAAGTCGGGGGAGCTCGAGGACCCGGCGGTCATCGAGCGTCGGATCGCCGAGGCGGCCGAATTCGCCCCGCTCGACCAGCTGGCGCTGAGCCCGCAGTGCGGTTTCGCGTCGACCGAGGAGGGAAACGTCCTGACCGAGGACGAGCAGTGGGCGAAGGTCCGCTCCGTGGTCGAGATCGCGGACCGGGTGTGGCCGACCGCTGCGCGCCCCTAGCCAGCCCGCACGGCAGCAAGACACCAGCCAGCCCGCACGGCGGCGGGACACCCGCTACGCGACGGTAGCGAGCGCGAACGGCAGCACGGCGGACGCACCCGCACGCCGCAGCTCCCGCCCGGCGACGGTCATCGTCCACCGGCTGTCTACGAGGTCGTCCACGAGCAACACCGGTCCTTGGTGCGCTTGAAGCGTAGAAGACAGAGCGGGCCCGACCGTGAAGCTGTCCCACACCCCGGCGAGCCGGTAGGCACTGTTCGTCGCGCCGTCCCCTCGCGGAGTCCCACCAGTGCGGTCGAGCGTCCCGAGGAACTCGAGCTTCCCGATCGACGACAGCGCCTGCGCGAGCGACGAGACGAGCTGCGGCCGGGACTGTGACGACATCGCCACGACACCGGTCGGCCGGGTCTCCCATGGCCAGTCCTTCAGCGCTCGGATGCACCCGTCGAGGAGTTCGCGCGAGACCGGGGCGTCGGCGACCCCGGACGCGAAGAGCGCACGCAGCGGACCACCCCACCCGAGGTCGGTCAGACGGGCGACGGCACGACCGGGCGCGACGACCTCGTCCGCGGCGAGCTTGCCGCGCACAGGCACGTTCAGCGCGGACATGCCCGAAGGCCACTGTGCGCGGGGAGCGATCTCGACGCCGACCTGGTCGAGCGCCGAGGCGGCACCCGCTGACGCGTCCGAAGGGACGTCGGCCGGGTACCAGGCACCCGCACAGTTGTCACAGCGGCCACAGGGTTCTGCCGAGGGGTCGTCGAGGTCCTGCTGCAGGAGTTGCATCCGGCAAGCCGAGGTCGACTCGTAGTCGAGCATCGATGCGGCCTCGGCAGCGCGGGCGGCAGCGACACGTTCGTAGCGCGCGGCATCGTACTCCCACGGCTGCCCGGTCGAGACCCACCCGCCGGTGACCCGACGGACGGCACCGTCGACGTCGAGGACCTTGAGCAGGAGCTCGAGCGTGGACCGCTTGATGTCGACGAGCCCTTCGAGCGCGACCGTCGACAACGCCGAGTCGGTCGACAGTGCGCCGAGGACCGCAGAGGCGCGGGCTTCCGTCGGCATCGACGCGCTGGCGAAGTACTTCCAGATCTCCTGGTCCTCGTACCCGGGGAGCAGGAGCACGTCGGCATTGTCCGTCGCTCGGCCGGCACGACCGATCTGCTGGTAGTAGGCGACGGGGGAGGACGGCGCCCCGACGTGCACGACGAACCCGAGGTCAGGCTTGTCGAACCCCATGCCGAGGGCGCTGGTGGCGACGAGGGCCTTCAGCTCGTTGCCCTTCAGCTGCTGCTCGAGCTGCTCGCGCTCGTCGGGGTCGGTGCGCCCGGTGTACGCACGGACGGCGTACCCGCTCTCTCGGAGGAGTCGCGCGATGTCCTCTGCCGCGGAGACGGTCAGCGTGTAGATGATGCCGCTGCCCGGGAGGTCACCGAGGTGTGCCAGGAGCCACCCGAGCCGGGCACGGGCATCGGGCAGCGTCAGGACGCCGAGACGCAGGGAGGCGCGAGCCAGCGACCCGCGGATCGTGAACACCGGATCGGCGGGACCGGCGGTGAGCTGTTCGGCGACGTCCTCGACCACGCGCTCGTTCGCCGTGGCGGTGGTCGCCAGCACGGGCACGCCGTGCGGCAGGGACCGGATGAGTTCGGCGAGGCGCCGGTAGTCGGGCCGGAAGTCGTGGCCCCAGTCCGAGATGCAGTGCGCTTCGTCGACGACGAGCATGCCCATCCGGGCGATCAGCGTCGGCAGCTGTTCGTCGCGGAACTTCGGGTTGTTCAGCCGCTCGGGGGAGACGAGCAGGACGTCCACCTCGTCGCGGGCGAGCGCGGCCTGCGTGTCGGACCACTCGTGGGCGTTCGCGGAGTTGATCGACACGGCCCGGACACCCGCGCGGGCAGCTGCGGCGACCTGGTCGCGCATCAGGGCCAGCAGCGGCGACACGAGCACGGTCGGGCCCCCGCCGCGCCGCCGCAGGAGCAGGGTCGCGAGGAAGTACACCGCGGACTTGCCCCACCCGGTGCGCTGGACGACGAGTGCGCGCTGCCGGTGTTCGACCAGGGCCGAGATGGCCTCGAGCTGACCGGGGTGGAAGACGGCGTCGGGACGCCCCGTGAGCGCAGCGAGCGCTGCCTGCGCCTCGGCAGCGATGTCTGCAGAAGGAGAGGCGTTCGGCGGGGCTGCAACGGGGGTGTCCATGGCCCCATGCTGTCAGGACCGACCGACGAAACGCGGGCCGAGCCTCCAGCCTGTGGAGAACGGACGCTACTGGTACGTGACCAGCGACGGCGTCGGTGCCACGTCCTGCATGGTCTGCGCAGGCGTCAGCATCGGCTGGTCCTCGTCGTAGAAGTTCTTCCATCCCCAGTGCGTCCCAGCGGGCGCGTCGGCGTGCAGCGCCTTCCACGTCGCCTGCTTGTCCGGCTGCGATCCCTGCCCGTCGACGTGGATGAGCAGGTCGAGCTCGGGGTGCGACTCCAGCGAGGAGCGGTCCTGGATCATCGACAGCCGGAACTGGTGCAGGACGAGTGCCTTCGGGGGCAGCCCCTCGGATCGGACGAGCCGCGAGAGCCAGTCCGAGACCTTGTTCACCTCCGAGGCGTTCACGCTCCCGATCTGCTGCAGGGGCACCTGGTCGGCGGTCAGCCGCCACTCCGGGTCGAGCGCGAGCCACACACCGGGCCGCTTCAGGAGCGACTCGTACCGCTTCGCCTGGGACAGGAAGTCAGAGCGGCCGGGCTGCAGGTCGATGATCACGGGCATGGCGGCGTCGTGCGCGGCGTCGACGTAGGGCTCCAGCTTCGAGACGGGGAGTTCGGTCGAGTAGTCCCCGTCGGCGCCGGCGTCACCGGCCGCGACGGTGGCGATGACCTCGAACGCGGGGGTAACGGGCTCATCGGACACGTCGTCGTACGACGCCGCGAGCTGCTTCGCCCGCGCGACCGACGCCGCCGGGTCCTGCTCGCCGAGCACCCCGAGGGCCGGGGCTCCTGGTGCGCCGTACATCGCGACGTACCGGTGCCCGTCGAACGGCCGCTGCCCGCCGTGCGGCAGCTGGAAGCCGCTCTCCGCAGCGCGGACCGTCCACGTCGGGTCGCTCAGCCCACCGAACGCCGACCCGACGAACAGCGTCGGCGCATCGCGGTGGTCGTGGAGCGCGGTCACGACGTCGGGTGCCGCCGCCGGGTCCGTCACGCCGTCCGGCATGGTCACGACGCGTGCACCGGCTGCCTTCGCGGTCGCCACCGGGGCAGCGTCGGCCGTCGCGTCCGCCACCACGACGGTCGCCGGCCTGGAGGACCGGATCGACTCCGGCGCGTCGCCGTGCTCCGGCACGGATCGCCGCTCGGCGTCGGTGTCGATCCGGACGTCGCCCTCGGCCTGGTACCAGGTGGCGCCGAGGCGGTCGAGCTCGCGGGCGACGGTGTGTTCCCGCTTCGTGCTCGTCAGGAGCAGGGGGACGTGCGCGTTCGTCGCAGCATCGGCCGCGCTCTCGATGGCACTGTCGTTCCCGGCCGGCGCGACGACGGCACCGGGTGCGGTGGCGAAGAGTGCGCGACTCGCCCGGATCGACCGTTCGACGGGATCCTGCTCGGCTGCGACGGAGACGGTGTCGGGAGAGGCCTTCGTCAGCGTCGGGCGGTCGTCGTGGGATTCGGCCTTCGTGCATCCGGCGGCGCCGAGAACGAGGCCGGCTGCCGCGAGTGCGACGAGGGCACGGGCGGTACGGGAACGCATCGGGCCACCCTACGAGCCGGGTGCTGGGCGCCGCATGTCCGGGGTGGGGGCGCTCGGTGTCGCGGTGGTGCTCTCTCAGGGTCGCGTGGGCGCTCGCTTGGTGTCGCGCGAGATCGAGTGCGCGGACGTGGCGAGCGCCAGCACCGGGAGATCCCCGTTTCTGCGCACTCGATGCCCGGACACAGGACCGGAACGGGACCGGAGCTGGACGTGGCGCGGCAGGGGCCCGGCGTCCGCTATGCTGGTCGGGCTGCTCCGCGCTCGGTCGGGTGCGGGTGGCGGAGTCCTCCGGGACTCCGAGTCCGCAAGGGCTCGCGGGCTGTGGCGCAGCTTGGTAGCGCACTTGACTGGGGGTCAAGGGGTCGCAGGTTCAAATCCTGTCAGCCCGACCGAACCGAACGGCTGGTGAGAACACAGCAACGAGAAGGGGGCCCCCCCCCCCGGGGGGGGGGGGGCCGCGCGGGTGGGGGTGTTTAAAAACAACGCCCCCCCCCCCCCC
>JASCOI010000149.1 GCA_029959665.1 Microbacteriaceae bacterium PS02333 | reverse complement strand
CCCACGCCCCCCCCGCCCCATTTCGCGCCGGCCCCCCCCCCCGCGGCGGGGGGCGCCCCCCCCCCGGGGGGGGCCCCCGCCTTCGTGTGTCACCGGCGTCGGAGGTCGCGGCTAGCGTGCTGCCATGCCCGAGGGTGACTCCGTGTTCCGTCTCGCCGTCCGGTTGCGACAGGTCGACGGGGCCGTCGTCCACCAAGGCGAGATCCGCGGCGGCCGCGCGGCCGGGCTGCGCCTCGACGGGCGACGGGTCGTGGGGCACGCCACGCACGGCAAACACCTCCTCACGCGGTTCGACGACGGCTCGACCCTGCACACGCACATGCGCATGCAGGGTTCGTGGACGATCACCGGCGCCGGCCGACGACTCCCGGCCAGCGCCGCACGGGCTGCTCGGGTCCGGATGGGCCTCGACGACGGGCGTACGGTCTGGGGGCTCGACCTGCCGGTGGTCGAGCACCTCCGCACCGCGGACGAACCCCTCGTCCTCGGGCACCTCGGCCCCGACCTCCTGCACGACGGGTTCGACGTGCACGGAGCCGCAGACCGGTTGCGCGCGTCGACGGCCCCGACGATCCGGGAAGCCCTCCTCGACCAGCGGGTCGTCGCGGGGCTCGGCAACCTCTGGGTGAACGAGCTGTGCTTCCTCCGCGGACTGCATCCCGCCACCCCCGTCTCGCTGGCCGACGGTGAGCCGCTCCTCGCCCTCGCGCGGCGGATGCTGTGGCACTCCGCGACCACGCCCGACGCCTACCAGACGACGACGGGCCGCCGCGGGAAGGGGCAACGGCACTGGGTCGTCGGTCGTGCCGGGCGGCCGTGTCTCCGATGCGGGACCTCGGTACAGGCCGCGGACCACGTCGACGTCACCGGTTCTCCACCGCGGCGGGCCTGGTGGTGTCCGCGCTGCCAGCCGCTACCCGCCCGCTGACCCGAGCGGCATCGTGCGCTCCGCGCCGGGGACCGGTAGGAACGAGGGATGACGCAGGACGGGTGGACCGAGGACGTCCTCGGAGCGCCGTACGAGCGGCTCGAACTCCCGCTCGGCGAGGACCTCGAAGGGCCGGTCGTCGCGACCCTCGTCCGCCGGCGACGATCCCCCGCCGACCTGCTGCACGCCCGCGGGCCGCTGCACGGGGTCGACGTGCTCTACGTCCACGGATGGTCGGACTACTTCTTCCAGACCGAGCTCGCCGAACGCATCGAGCGGCTCGGCGCGCGGTTCCACGCGCTGGACCTGCGGAAGTACGGCAGGAGCCTGCGCCCGCACCAGACGCCGGGCCACATCGGGGACCTCGCCACGTACGACGAGGACATCGGTGCCGCCCTCGACGCGATCGCGTCCGAGCACCGCGGCAAGCGACGCCTGGTGCCGATGGGCCACTCGACGGGCGGACTCACGCTCTCCCTGTGGGCCGCCCGACACCAGGAGCTCGTGTCCGGGTTGATCCTCAACAGCCCCTGGCTCGAGTTCCAGGCCGATTCCGCGGTGCGGGCGTTCATCGCACCGCTGGTCAAGCTCGGCGCCCGGCGGAACCCGCTCGCCCCGCTGCCGGCTGTGGACCCCGGGTTCTACACGCGGACGGTGTCGGCGACGAGCGAGGGCTCCTGGACGTACGACCAGCGGTGGCGGCCGGAGCGGGGCTTCCCGCTGCACCCCGGGTGGCTCGACGCGGTGTTCCACGGGCAGGCCACCGTCGAGCAGGGCCTCAGCCTCGAGGTCCCCGCCCTCGTGATGCTCAGCGACAAGAGCATGCTGCAGCCGCGGTGGGACGACGGCATGGCGCACGCCGACGTCGCGCTGAACGTCGACGTCGTCGCACGACGGGCGCTCTCCCTCGGCGAGGAGGTGACCGTGCGGCGGCTCCGCGGAGCGCTGCACGACGTCGTGCTCTCCGCGGAGCCGGTCCGCGAGCGCGCCTACGACGCGATCGGGCGGTGGGCCGCGACGCTCGGGTGAACGTCGGCACACCGCCCGCGCCGGTCGCCCGTCACCGCAGCGCGGCGACCGCCTGCTTCGTCGCCGCGGCGACGAGTGGGTCGTCGGTCTTCGCGTCCGACCGGTCCGTGGCGGACATCACCACGACGACGATCGGTGCACGGCCGGCCGGGTAGACCACGGCGATGTCGTTGCGGACGCCGTACTCCCCCGTGCCGGTCTTGTCGGCGACCGGCCACGCGGGGTCGACCCCGGCGCGGACCGTGCCCGCCCCGGTGGTGTTGTCGAGCATCGTGTCGCGGAGGAAGGTCCGGTCGGTGGTGTCGAGCGTCTTCCCGAGCAGGACCTGCCGCAGGTCGGACGCGAACTGCGCCGGGGTCGTGGTGTCGCGGTCGTCGCCGGGGGTGGCCTCGTTGAGGTCCGGCTCGACGCGGTCGACGTTCGTGGTGCGGTCGCCGATGCCGCGGAGGTACTGCTCGACGGCGTCCGGGCCGCCGACCCGTTCGACGAGCAGGTTCGCCGCGGTGTTGTCGCTGAACCGCATCGCGGCGTCGATCAGCTCGCGGACGGTCATGCCGGTGTCCACGAACCGGCTGGTGATCGGGGCGTAGTCGAGCAGGTCGCTGCGGTCGTAGTGCACGACCGTGTCGAGGTCGGCGTCCGAGTCGTGGGCGAGCACCGCCGCGACGATGAACGTCTTGTTGGTCGACGCGAACGGGAAGCGCTCGCCCGATCGGTACGACACCCGGTGGCCCGACGCCGTGTCGATCGCGGTGACGCCGAGTCTGGCGTCGTGCTGGTGCTCGAGCGCCGCGAACGCTCGGTCGGTGGCGTGTGTGGAGACCGACGCGGACGCGGACGTGGCCGGCGCCGGTGATGCGCTGCAGCCGGTGAGCGCGATGGCAGCGGCGAGGACGACCGCTCCGGCCGTGGTGCTGTTCCTGGTTCGCATGTCCCCAGCATCCTGCCCCGATCCCATGCTGTCGAAGACCGGACGACGCCGATCCATGCCACATCGGCATGGCTTAGGCTGCACCGCATGGACGTCGTCGCCGCCTGCCGCGTGCTGGTCGAGGTCGAGGAACGCGGTGGCGTCACCCGCGCGGCCGCGGCCCTCGACATCGCGCAGTCGGTCGCGAGCCGCCGCATCGTCGCCCTCGAACGACACCTCGGTGGGCCCCTGCTCGAACGGAACTCCAGGAGCGCGGTGCTGACCCCGTTCGGCAAGGACCTCGTGCCGTCCGCCCGCCGGCTCGTCCGACTCGCGGACGAACTCGAGCTCGACGCCGACCGCGCCCGGCTCCGCCCGGTGTCGATCGCCGTGCCGGAGACCTGCACGACCCGGGACCTCGCGGTGGCCGAAGCCGCCGCCCGGGGAGCCGGCGTGCGGCTCGACCTGCGCCGGGAGCCGCCGGCACGTCGGGCCGAGCTCGCGGCTGCGCGGACGGTGCGGGTCTCGATCGTCGCCGTCCCGGCCGCCGGCGCACGGTGGCGGGTCCCGCTCGGCGCAGCTGGCCGACGCCTGGGCGACCGGCCGTTCCGGCTGGAGGGTCTGCGCACCCGACGCACGGTCCGCCGGCACGACGACGACCACGGGAGTCGCCTCCGCATCGGACCGGAGGACGACGTGCCCCACGTCCGTGACGTCCTCGACCGGGCGGCGGAAGCCGCAGGACTCCTGCCGTCCCAGCTGCCGACGGACGCGACGACGACCTCCTCGCTCGCCGCGGTCCTCGCCGACGGCGACCTGCTGCTGTGCTCGGAGGCGGAGTCCGTGGCGTACGGGTTGTACTGGCGACCGTTCGTCGGGACGGAGCTCGCTCGCGGGTACGCCGTCCTCGCGGAGAGCGAGCACGACGCCGACGCGGTGCAGCGGACGGTCTCCGACGAGCTGGCCGTCGCGCTGGGGGTGCCCGATGTCGGATGAACGATTCCTCGCCGGGGTCCGCGACGGGCTCCGGGCGGCGGGCCTCCGCGCGTCGATCCTCGTCCGCGACCTCGACACCGGTCACGAGATCGCGCTCGACGCGGACGTGCCCCTCCCCGCCGCCTCGCTGACGAAGCTGCCGATCGCCCTCGCCGTGCTGGACCGCGTCGAGGACGGCCGGCTCGACGGTGCGCAGGCGGTGACCGTGCCCGCCGGGAACCCGACCGAGGGCACACCGGGCACCGGACGCTTCCGGCACGCCGCCGTGGTCGCCGTCGACGACCTCGTGTCCCTCGCGCTGACGATCAGCGACAACGGCGCGGCCGACACCCTGCTCGAGCTCGTCCCGCCCGCCGAGGTGACGACGGACCTCGCCGCGCTGCACCTCACCGGCATCGCCGTCCGCCACCCGTTCCGCGACCTGTCCGACACCCCGCTCGAACGGTTCGCGCCCGAGGAAGCGCACCTCGCCCACACGCTCGCGATCCGCGGGTCGACACCGGCGCACGGGCATCCCGTGCGACAGCTCGACGTCGCGCGGACCAACACCGGCACGGCACGCGCGTGGGTCGACCTGCTCGCCGCGATCTGGAACGAACGGGGCGTCCGGCCGACTGTCGCGCACCGACTCCGCGAGCACCTGCACGGCAACGTCATCCGGCACCGACTCGCCCCCGACTTCGCGTCGGACGCCTCGACCTGGGCGTCGAAGACGGGGACGCTCCTGAACCTCCGGCACGAGATCGGCGTGGTCGAGCACGCCGACGGATCCCGGTTCGCCGTCGCGGCACTGAGCGCGTCCGACGTGGCGGCGAGCACCCAGCCGGCCGCCGAAGCCGCCCTGGGCGCGGCCGCCCGCGAGCTGCACGACCGGCTCCGCGACCCGCGGTGACGACCGACGCCGCTCAGGCGTCGAGCCGGATCAGGCGGTCGGGCGGGAGAACAGGTTCACGAGGTTGCCGTCGGGGTCCCGGAACAGCGTCGACCGGTTGCCCCACGGCATCGTCGTCGGCGGGAGCACCACGTCGTCGAGGTCTGCCCGCAGCACATCGAACGCGGCGTCGACGTCGTCCACCAGGAACTCGACGACCACACTGCCGTTCGACTGCGCGATCGGCGCGTCGCTCGCCAGCATCGCGACGGTCGCCGGGGACGCCAACGCGAGGACCAGTCCACCCGTGACGATCTCCGCGAACACCGGAGCCGGGCGGTTCGCGGTCGTCCCCGTGACGCGCTCGTAGAACGTCGTCATGCGGTCGAGGTCGTCGGTGATGATGCGGATGGATGCGAACTGCATGGTGGCCTCTCCGTCGGCCGCGGTGACCGACGTCCCGAGCATGCTCCACCGTGGCGACACCGTCATGTCGGTGTTTCCGGAACCGGTGCTCCAGGGGCCGGTGCTCTAAGGGCCGGTGCTTCAGAGGCCGGTGCTTCAGCAACCCGGACGACCGAGCACCGGCCGGAGCACCCCGTGCGGGATGTCGAGCTCCTCGACCGCGATCGCCCGGGCCGGGGAGCGCTCCCCGGTCTCCTCGACCCGCAGCACGCGATCGCCCCGGAACACCCGGACGCCCTCGCGGAGGCGGCACCATGCGACGAGGTACCAGTCCTCGCCCTTGCCGATGTACCCGAGCGGCTCGACGAGGCGCTCGGACGCGACACCGTGCGCGTCCCGGTAGGTCATCCGCAGCACCCGCCCGTCGGTGAGCGCGCGTGCGAGGCCCGTCGGCGGCTCCGCACGATCGCCCGATTCCAACAGGTGCACCCTGCTCGCGAGCCGGGCCGTCCGCGCCGCGTCGTCCTCCGTCAGGACCGCCGTCACCTTGCGTGCGGCAGACGCCGCGGCGTCGCGGAACGGACTCCCCGCGAGCGCGCCGAGCCCGATCGACACGGCGAGCGCCTCGTCGACCGTGAGCCCGAGCGGCGGCAGCGTCGCGCTGGCGTCGATCGTGTAGCCGCCGGTCCGCCCGGCGTCCGCCCAGATCGGGACGCCCGACTCCTGGAGTGCCCGGAGGTCCCGCTCGACCGTCCGCGTGCTGACGCCGAACCGCTCCGCCAGTCGTGTCGCACTCCGACGGGCCGGTGCCGCGGCACGGAGCTCCTCGACCAACGCGTACAGTCGCTCCGTCCGGTTCACACGAGGACCATACGGCAGTGCGGCGGCTAGCCTCGCGGCATGGGTCCCTCCGTCAACGTCGACAACCGGATCCGCGCCCTCACGGCCGCTCTGGCCGACGCGGTCCCGGGGAGCGTCGTGGCACTCCGCGGATCGCGAGCGGCGGGCACGGCGGACGAGTTCAGCGACGTCGACCTCCGCTGGAGCGTCGGCACGAGCGGCGACCGCGCGCTCGAGTCCCTGCCCTCGGCGCTCGGCACGATCGGCACGGTGGAGTCACTGCGACTCGACCCGGACGAGGAACGGGACCGGCGGCTCGTCTTCGTCCGGTTCACCGACTGGTCGCTCTTCGAGCGCATCGACCTCGAGGTCGTCGGCGTGTTCGGCGACACGGCCCCGTCGTGGGTCCGCCCGTGGTCGCCGGCCGAGAGTGCACTCATGAACGCGGTCGCCGCGGTCAAGGCGGTCGGTCGTGGACGCGACGTCGACGGACTCCTGGCACGAGGAGCGGCGCGCGTCGGCGCGCCGACCCCGACCGGATCGGTTGCGGAGCGGATCGACGCGGTCGTGGATGCGGCGGTCCGCGTCGACCCGGCGCAGCGGGCACTCGCGGCCAGGGTCCGCGCACTCGTCACGTGATCCGTGCCGGGCGGGGGGGGGGGGGGGGCGCCCCCCCCCGCCCCCCCCCCCCCGTCCGCCGTCGCGCTCGACGCGTCAGCGACCGTCGCGCACCAGACCGTGCTCGTACGCGAAGATCACGGCGTGCACCCGGTCCCGGAGCCCCAGCTTCGCGAGCACCCGCCCCACGTGCGTCTTCACGGTCGACTCGCTCGTGTGCAGCGTCGCAGCGATCTCGGGGTTCGACAGCCCACCGGCCATGGCGAGCAGGACGTCCCGTTCCCGGGGCGTCAACGCCGCCGCCGCGTCACCCGTGCGCTGGTCGGGGTCCGGCAGCCGGGTGCCGAACAGTTCGAGCATCCGCTGCGTCACACGCGGTGACACGACCGCCTCGCCCGCCGCGACGGCACGAATGGCGTCGAGGAGCTGCGCCGAGCTGATGTCCTTGAGCAGGAAGCCACTCGCGCCGGCACGGAGCCCCCCGAAGGCGTACTCGTCGAGGTCGAAGGTCGTGAGGACGAGCACGCGCGACTCCGGGATCTGCTCGACGATCGCGGCCGTCGCCGTCACGCCGTCCACCCGGGGCATCCTGACGTCCATGAGCACCACGTCCGGTCGGTGTGCGCGTGCGAGCTGCACCCCGGCGGCGCCGTCCTCGGCCTCCCCGACCACCTCGATGTCGGGCTGGGCGTCGAGGAGCAGGCGGAACCCGGTGCGGATCAGCTGCTGGTCGTCGACGATGGCGACGCGGATCACGGCTCGCCCACCCGGATCGGGATCGACGCCCGGACCTCCCACCCGCCACCGTGACGCGGCCCGGCGTCGACGGTGCCGTCGAGCGCGTGGACCCGCTCCCGGACACCGACGAGTCCACGGCCGGACCCGATCGGCGTGGACGGTCGTTCCGTGCGCCCGTCGTCGGTCACGGTGACCAGGACCTCGTGGTCGGTGCTCACCACGCCCGCGGACACCGTACGGGCGTCGGGTGCGTACCGGACGGCGTTCGTCAGGCCCTCCTGGACGATCCGGTAGACGGTGAGCTGCAGCGCCTCGTCGGCCGGTGACGCCCCCGCGACCTCGAGCGTGACCGGGGTGCCGAGCGCACGGAACCCGTCGACGAGCTGGGGAAGGTCGCGGATCACGGGCTGCGGCGCCCGGGGGTCCACCCCTGCGGCCGAGTCCTGGTCCGCGTCGGTGAGGACGCCGAGCATCCGGCGCATGTCGGTCATGGCGCTCCGGCCGACCTCGGCGACACCGCGCATCGCCGCTGCCGACGGCTCCGATGCGGGGACGCTCGCGGCAGCGCCCTCGGCGAGCCGGACCATCACCGTGACCGAGTGCGACACGATGTCGTGCATCTCGCGGGCGATCCGGGCACGTTCGGCCGCTGCGGCGAGCTGGGCCTGCTGGTCTCGCTCGCGTGCGAGCTGGTGCGCGCGGTCGATGAGGGCCGCGGTGTAGCGACGGCGGTCCCCGACCGTGGTGCCGATGAGCACCGCGATCACCAGGAACGCCGGCAGCGCTGGTGCGAAGACCTCGGCGAGGCCGCCGGAGCCGGGGGCGACGAGCGACACCCGGACGGCGGTGGCCGCGGCGCCGAGCACCGACGCGACGGCGATGCTCCACCACCCGGCTGCGCGCGACCACCACACGCACGCGGCGAAGGCGGCGAACAGCATCGGCGAGTAGCCCGCCTCGGTCCACGCCATCGCGACCACGGACGCCAGAGCCGCGACGACGGTGACCTGCGGACGAGTCCGGCGGAAGGGGATGCCCGCGATGGCGACGAGGACGAGGCAGATGACGACGACCGTGTCCGTGACCGACGAGTTCGCACGCCAGAGCCCGGCGATCGCGAACACGATCTCCGGCGCTCCCCAGAACACCATGAGCAACACGTCCGCCACCCGCGGGTGTTCCGTCCACAGCCGTCGGAGCGGTCCGGGGGCGACGGGCAGCGTGAGGTCCCCGGTGGCCCCGGGGGGGGGGGCCCCCGGGGCGGGGGGGGGGGGGGGGGGTTTTACCCAAGGCC
>JASCOI010000148.1 GCA_029959665.1 Microbacteriaceae bacterium PS02333 | reverse complement strand
GAACGACGACGGCGCTGGCGACCCCCAGCGAGCCGGGCGTGCCGCGCCCGCCCCCCCCCGCGCGCCCGCACCCCCCCCCGGCGGGGGCGGCGACGAGCGGCGCCGGGGGCAGCACCTCGAAGGTCGCGCCCGGCAGGCGCTTCCGCATCACCTCGAACGCCGTCGGGCTGTCGTCGACGAGCACGTAGCGGCGACCGAGCGCGCCGGCGACCGCGCCCGTCGTGCCACTGCCGGCGAAGAAGTCGAGGACCCAGTCCCCCTCACGGGACGATGCCTGCACGATCCGCCGGAGGATCCCCTCGGGCTTCTGCGTCGGGTACCCGGTCTTCTCGCGGCCGGTCGGCGACACGATCGTGTGCCACCAGACGTCCGTCGGGAGCTTGCCGCGCTCCCGCTTCTCCGGCGTGACGAGCCCCGGCGCCATGTAGGGCTCGCGGTCGACCGCCGTCGAATCGAAGTGGTACCGGGCGGGATCCTTCACGTACACCAGGATCGTGTCGTGCTTCGTGGGCCAGCGGGAGCGGGACTTCGCGCCGTAGTCGTACGCCCAGATGATCTCGTTGAGGAAGGCGTCGCGGCCGAACAGCGCGTCGAGGAGGACCTTCGCGTAGTGCGACTCGCGGTAGTCGAGGTGCAGGTACAGCGTGCCGTCCTGCGCGAGGACCCGCCACGCCTCGAGCAGGCGGGGCTCGAGGAAGGACCAGTAGTCCTCGAAGCGGTCGTCGAAGCGCATCAGGTCGCCGCGGACCCGTTCGTAGTTCCGACCGTGGAAGCCCATCACGGGGCCGTCGGCCGAGGGCACCGCGGAGCTGGCGTGCCGGCGCTGGTAGCGGCCGGTGTTGAACGGCGGGTCGAGGTAGACGACCGTGAACGCGCCGTCGGACAGGGTGGCGAGGGCGTCGAGGTTGTCGCCGAGGACGACCCGGTCCGGTGCCTCGTCTCCCCTGTTCACCCGATCATTGTCCCGCAGGTCAGTCCTCGCAGGTGACCGACGTGATCTCGTCGGACGCGGGCTGCTTGCCGTCACGCCACGGCACGAAGACCTCGTTCGGGGCCTCGAACGACGACGAACGGACCTCCTCCACGATCGCGTAGTTCCGGCTCAGGTGTCCGTCCACGTCGTCGTCCACGGCGACCTCGACCGTCGCGGCGGGGCAGTCCATCCAGGTCTCGAAGAGGAACCCGTCACAGCCCCAGTCGTCGCACGCGGCGGGGAAGTCGCCGTCGGGGAGGTCCTGGTCCGGGTAGTCGACGGTGCTCGGCTGGGGCGCGTCACCGCCTCGGACGCAGGCCGTGTCGACGATGCCGGCGGTCGCACCCGTTCCGTGGACGGCGAGGGAGAGCGGGACGTCCGGCGACAGGGAGACGAAGCGCGTGATGGTGTGGTCCGGTTCCGCGGCAGCGGCGTCGCCGAACCCGATGGTCACCTTCGCGGTGCACGCCTGCGGTGCGGTGAAGGTCCAGGACCAGCACTGCTCGTCCGGTCCGCCACCGAGGGCGACCCCGCAGTTCATCGTGGCGGTGTCGCCGCCGTCGAGCACCTGGTGGATCGGGATGCCCGACGGGTCCGGCGCGGTGGTGGGGTCCGGCGTGGCGCTGGCGCTCGGGTCCGGGACGGGGCTGCCGTCGGGACCGATGTCCTGGAGTCCCACCGCCAGGGTCTGCCCGTCGCCGACCGAGGTGACGACCGGCACGACCGCGACGACGGCCGCGATCACGGTGGCGATGCCGACTCCGGTCGAGAGGGCGGCGAGCAGGACGCGCGGGCGGCGGCGCGGGTCGGTGCCGGACTGGAGGCTCGTGGTGGCGTCCGTCGGGAGGCCGGCGGCGGCCGCGTGGCCGGCGCGCGCGTCGAGTGCTCGGCTGACGCCGACCAGCAGGAGCGCGGCACCGATCACGAGCGGCACGAGGCCGAGGGGCGCGAGCGCGCTCCGCGGCACGGTCAGACCGAGGACGACTGCGGCGGCGAGGCCGAGCAGGACGAGCCCGGCTCCGATCCAGGGGACGATCCTGCGCATCACGCCGTGGGCTCCTCGTCGGTCGGGGTGTCGGTCGCGTCGGTCACCGCGCAGGTGACGTGTGCGAGCGTCGCCGTGCCCTCGAACGACTCCACGCCGCCCGCGAACACCGTCGCGGGCTCGCCGGCGTGCAGTTCGGCGGCGACCACCAGGTCGTGCGGGTCCGGCACGTCGTACCACTCGTCGGCCACCAGGAACTGGACCGAGGCGTTCGCACAGTCCTCCTGCGGCACGAGCACGAACCCGACGCAACCGGTGATGTCGCACCCGTCCGGAGCGGATTCGTACGCCATGTCGTCGGCCGGGGTCTGCGTCACGTCGATCTCGTGCGCCGATCGAGGCAGGCACGCCGCGCTCTCGATCCCGGCGAAGACCTCGTCGCCGAGTTCCGCGATGTAGAGGGGACGGTCGGCGGTGACCCGTACCGCGCGGGTGACGGACCGGGTGTCGGGGCCGGTCGCCGTGGTCGCGAACCCGATCGTCACGGCGACCTCGCAGGACGTCACGGCATCGACCTTCCACGTCCAGCAGTCCTGGTCCCCCGGTGTCGCGGCGCAGGTGGCGTCCCATGCGTCGCCGTCGACCTGCGTGACGTCGATGGTGCCGTCGTCGGACGTGTACGGCAGCGCGAGCTCGTCGCTCTCCGCCTCGGTGAACGTGCTCGCGAAGGACCGTCCGGCGTCGGCGACGACGGGCTGCACGGCGGCCGAACCGCCGAGGACGATCGCGACGGCGGCGATCGCGGCGGTGATCCCGGTGGCGACGCGGGACGAACGACCGAAGCCGGCACGTGCTGCCGGAGCCGTGACGGAGGCCGATCCCCACACCTCGGCCGTCGCGGCGATCGATCGCGCCGTGTCCGCGGCGAGGTCCCACCACCGCACGCAGGCGACGACGTACAGCGCTCCCCCGGCGGCGATCGGGGCGACGGCGAACACCGCCGGCACGTCCACGGCCGTCAGCACGACGATGGCCACGATCCCGAGGAGGAGCAGCACGAGTCCGGCCGCGCCGAGCACCTCGATCCGCCGCCGCCGCGCGGGCATCGCCGCCCGGAAGGCACGACGGTCTGCACGCCAGAAGCGCCAACCGGAGGGCACCGGCGGGATCCCGGGGCCCGGGGAGAACCCCGGCCCGGGTTCGGCGAGCTGGTGCGCCGCGACCCACTCGGTCGACGGCGTCGGCCATCCGGGAGGCGTCCGGAAGCGGAACGGCGGGCGGTACTCGGTCACCTGCTGACGCTAGCGAGGCACACAGCGGGCGCACAGGCCCCTCTTCGGGGCCGCGGCGTAGCGTCGTCCGCATGGCACTGGATGTTCGCAACGACACCGATCAGCAGCAGTACTCCCTGGTGGAGGACGACACCGTGATCGGGTTCGCCGCCTACGAGATCGCCGACGACGAGATCCGCTTCGTGCACACCGAGGTCGACCCCGCACACCGCGGCGGGGGCCACGCCTCGGTCCTCGTGCAGCACGCGCTCGACGACGTCCGCTCGGGCTCCTCGCGCCGTGTCGTGCCGCAGTGCAGCTACGTCGCAGCGTGGATCGAGCGGCACCCCGACTACCAGGAGCTCACCACCCGCTGACGTCGTCCGCCGGGGTCGGCCGTCAGTACTGCCGGTCGTGCGTCCCGGCGCGTGCTTCGTGGCGGCCACCCGTACCCCTGACCGTCGGCACCTTGATGAGCACCGTCCCGCTCAGCAGGTCGTGGTCGTCATCGGCTGGCGTCGGGGCTTCCCGGGGCAGGCGGGCCTGCCGTTCGTACTCCGCCTGGGTCTCGTGGCGCGTCGGCGCGAAGACCTCGTCCATCATCGAGACGACACCACCGGATCCCCCGCTGCTGGTCGACTTGTTCGACAGGTCGATCCACCCCAGACGATCGGCGATCCACGTCACGACGACCGCAGCGGCCACCGCCCCCAACAGGATCAACCAGTTCACGCAAGCGAGGCTACGTGGCGGCTCTGGTCGGCGGATCAGCCGCGCGGAGGATTCTCATGATCCACACGTCTCGTTCTTGGGGATGACGTCCACACTCGAAGTGCGGCGGCCGGGATCCCCCTCTCCCGGCCGCCGACCACGATCACGGGACGCGCTGGAGCCACTCCTTGGTCGCGAACTTCGTCTCGACGAGCTCCTGCGCCCGCTGTCGTTCGGCGTCCGTGACCGCTCCCGGCGTCGCCCCGTAGAGCGTCGTGAACGTCCCGATCAACGACTCGATGATCGCAGCCCGCGACAGCCCCGTCTGCGACCGCAACGGGTCGACGCGCTTGGCCGCCGAGGTCGTGCCCTTGTCGCTCATCTTCTCGCGCCCGATGCGGAGCACCTGGACCATCTTCTCGCCGTCCATGTCGTAGCTCATGGTGGCGTGGTGCAGCAGGGCACCGGTGCCGAGACGCTTCTGGGCGGCGCCGCCGATCTTCCCCTTGGTCGAGGTGATGTCGTTGAGCGGCTGGTAGTACGCGTCGATGCCGAGGGACTTCAGCGCCTCGATCACCCACTCGTCGAGGTACGCGTAGGAGTCAGCGAACGTCATGCCCTGCACCAGGTCGGTCGGGACGTACAGCGAGTACGAGATGATCGCGCCGGCGTCCATGAACATCGCGCCGCCGCCGGAGATCCGTCGGACCACTTCGACGCCGTACTTCGCGGCGCCCTCGGGGTCGACCTCGTTCTTCAGCGACTGGAACGAGCCGATGACCACGGCGGGCTGGTCCCACTCCCAGATGCGGAGGGTCGGTCCGCGTCGGCCGGCGCCCACCTCCTCGGTGAGCACTTGGTCGAGGGCGAGGTGCTCGTTCGGGCTGATCGGCCCCTCGTGGATGATCTGCCAGTCGTAGTCGCGCCACGTCGACGCCCGGGACAGCGCCCGGCGGACGGCGACGCCGACGGACTCCGGCGTGAAGCCGAGCAGCACGGCGTCAGCAGGAAGGGCAGCGCGGACGGCTGCGGCGATGCCGGCGGCGTCCGTGGTGGCGGGCAGCCCGTTCACGGCGGCGTCGATCAGCGGGAGCGCGTCGTCCGGTTCGAGGAAGAAGTCACCCGCCAGCCGGAACTCCTGGATGGTGTCGTCGACCACCTCGAGGTCGACGACGACGAGCTTTCCGCCTGGGACCTTGTACTCACCGTGCACGGTTCGACCCTACGCGCAGCGGCCCGTCAGCGAGCGGCCCGTCGGCGAGCGCCCCGTCAGCGAGCGACGCGCCCCAGCCACGCGACCAGGTCCGCCACGACCTCGTCCCGGTTCGTCTCGTTGTAGATCTCGTGCCGAGCGCCCTCGTACACCTGCACCGTCACGTCGGACAGCCCACCACGGCGCCGGTAGGCCGCTGCCAGCTTCTCGACGGACCGCGGACCACCGAGGGAATCGTCGGACCCGACCTGCAGCAGCACGGGGACGTCGTGCGGGATCCCCCGACGCGGCACCCCGAGCAGACGCAGCGTGTCGGGCAGCCCGAACAGCCCCATCACGTCGGCGTCGACGGTGAGCGGGTCGGCGTCGAACGCGTCGACCACCGCCCGGTCCCGGCTGAGCCACTCGAACCGGGTCGGGCCGAGCGCGGCGTGCCGCTTGTTGAGGTCGCCGCCGTTCATCCACCCGGGCAGGCGGTACGCGGTGGCCGAGAGCACGACGCCGTCGTAGGACTCGCTCGAGGTGTTCAGGATGCGCTGCGCCATCAGCGACCCCCACGACTGCCCGAACAGCACGAGCGGGACGCCGGGGGTCTCCTGCCGCGCCACGGTGGTCATCTGCTCGACGACGTCGATCGCGGCCCGGAGGCCGCCGACGCCGAGCCTGCCGAGCTTCGTGTGGTCGCCGTCCCACTGCCCGAGCCCGGTCCGACCGTGGCCGCGGTGGTCGTTCGCGACGACCGTCCAGCCGGCACGGACGAGCTCCTGCGCGAGCCGCTCGTACCGGAGCGAGTGCTCGCCGACGCCGTGGGCGATCTGCACGATCCCCTTCGGGCGCCCGGCGCGCCAGGTCGAGTAGACGATCTCGACACCGTGCGCGTCGACGAACGAGGAGTCACCGCGGGCGGTAGAGAACGTGGGCACGTGAGCATCCTCGCAGACGACCGGAGCGACCGGACGACCGGACCGACCGGACGACCGGACCGACCTGACGGCGGCACGGCCTGACGTGTTCACCCCGCGTTCACCCGAGCGCGTCGCCGCGGGCCTACCGTCGCCGCCATGGACGTCCTCGTCATCGTCGTGCTCGTGATCGTGGTCGCGCTCGTGTTCGACTTCACGAACGGGTTCCACGACACCGCAAACGCCATGGCCACGTCGGTCGCCACGGGTGCGCTCAAGCCCCGGACCGCCGTGCTCATCTCCGCCGTGCTCAACATCGTCGGCGCGTTCCTGTCCACCGAGGTCGCCAAGACCGTCTCGCAGGGCATCATCCGCGAGGGGCAGGACGGCATCCACATCTCGCCGACGATGATCTTCGCCGGACTGGTCGGCGCGGTCCTCTGGAACCTCGCCACCTGGTACTTCGGACTGCCGTCGTCGTCGACGCACGCGCTGTTCGGCGGGCTCATCGGGGCGTCGATCATCGGCGCCGGCCTGAACTCGGTGGACTGGGCGACCGTCGTGTCGAAGGTCGTGCTGCCCGCGCTGCTCTCCCCCGTGATCGCCGGCGTCATCGCCCTGGTCGCGACCTACCTGGCGTACGCGCTCACGAAGAACGCCACGACGCACGGCGCAGCAACGGGGTTCCGACACGGCCAGACGATCTCGGCCTCGCTGGTGTCCCTGGCGCACGGCACGAACGACGCGCAGAAGACGATGGGCGTCATCACGCTGACCCTCATCGCCGCGAACTACCAGGACGCCGGCACCGGACCAGCGCTCTGGGTGATCCTGGCGTGCGGCCTCGCGATCGGCCTGGGCACCTACATGGGCGGGTGGCGCATCATGCAGACCGTCGGCAAGAAGATCTCCGACGTGCAGTCCCCGCAGGGCTTCGCCGCGGAGACCAGCTCGGCCGCGACCATCCTGGTGTCCTCCCACCTCGGGTTCGCCCTCTCCACCACGCACGTCACGAGCGGCTCGGTGATCGGCTCCGGGCTCGGGAAGAAGCTCGCGGACGTGCACTGGAACGTGGTGAGCCGGATCGTCGTGGCGTGGGTGATCACGCTCCCGGCCGCAGCGGTCGTCGGGGCGCTCGCGACCTGGCTCGCGTCCACGTCGGTGATCGGGCTGATCGCCGTCGCCGTCCTGGCGCTCGCGGCGGGGCTCACCTTCTACACGTTGGCGAAGCGCCGGCCGGTCTCGCACGAGGACATCACGACGGACGCGACCGAGCGCGAGCCGGTCGAGGCCAAGGGCTGAACGGGAGACGACGATGGACATCGACTTCGGGAGCATCGCGATCGTCGCGGGCGTCGGGTTCGTGGCGGCGGTCGGCGTCGTGCTGGTCTACACGATCGGGCTGCGGCTGCTCGGGACGGGGCAGCCGGTCGACGCGGGCGGGGAACGGACGCAGTACGGCGAGGAGACCCCGCGGTCCGGGCACACGCCCCCGATCGCCCTCGCCGGCGCCGGTCTGTGCTTCGCGGTCTGCATCGCCGCCGTCCTCTACGGCATCTGGATGACGATCCCCCAGTTCCACTGACCGAGACACGGCGGCACGCTCGCCTGCGATGATCGGACCGTGACCGCCCACCGCATCGACGCATCGCTCGACACCGCCATCGACGTCTTCACCGCCGAGCGGGACCCGGTGCTCCGCCTCGCGCCCGGGGACACCGCGACGATCCGCACGCTGAGCGCGGCGGGATACACGGAGCGCCAACAGCACCCGGGCGACCAGCCGCCGACGCTCATCGACGGGCGACGCGGGCACTGCCTCGTCGGCCCCGTCGCCGCCGAGGGTGCCCGACCGGGACAGGTCCTCGCCGTGCGGTTCGACGACCTCGTCCCCGACGTCTGGGGCTACACGAGCTCCGGCGGCGTGGACTCTCGCGTCAACCGGGCGCTCGGTCTGACCGAGGAACGCGGCCCGCTGCTCTGGGAGATCGACGCCGACACCGGCGTCGCCCGCAACCAGCTCGGCCTCGGCGTCCGGACGGCACCGTTCCTCGGGGTCGTCGGCGTCCCGCCGGAACCGACGGGTGAGCACTCGACCATCCCACCGCGGCCGCTGGGCGGCGGGAACATCGACTGCCGTGAACTCGTCGCCGGGTCGACCCTGTACCTCCCGGTCACGGTGCCGGACGCGCTGCTGTTCGTCGGCGACGGGCACGCGGCGCAGGGCGACGGCGAGGTCTCCGGCACGGCGGTCGAGTGCGGCATGACGACGACGGTGACGCTGTCGCTCCTGGACGAAGCTCCGGTCGACGGCATCCACGCCGACACCCCGGCCGGGCGCATCACCTTCGGGTTCGACGCCGACCTCAACGCCGCGACGACGACCGCCCTCGACCGGATGGTCGACTGGATCGCCGGCCTGCACGGCATCACCCGCCCCGAAGCGCTCGCGATGGCGAGCGTCGCGGTGAGCATGCGCGTCACGCAGGTCGCGAACCGCACGTGGGGCGTGCACGCCCTGCTCCCCCACGACGCGATCACGGCCTGACGGCCCGCGTCGGACGGGAGGCTCCGCTCGCGTTCCCGACGTCGGCAACGCGAGCAGGGCCTCCCGTCCAGTGCCCACCACGCGCGATCCTGCCCATCAC
>JASCOI010000147.1 GCA_029959665.1 Microbacteriaceae bacterium PS02333 | reverse complement strand
GGGTCGTCGCGTCCACTGCCAGGACGCGCCGACCCTGCGGGTCAGCTCTGCTTCTGGATTGCCTCCTGGTACTCCGATCGCATCTTGTCGCCCGCGGCGGACTTCCACGACGTCACCGCTCCCTTGACCGCCGCGAGGTTCGTCCGACCCAGGATGTAGTCGTTGCACACGCTCGTGAAGTTCGTGTTCGCCGAGGACGACGACGACGCCGAGGGGGAGTAGAACCCGTCGACGGGGTTCTTCACGAGCATGTCCTGCGTCGCCACCTGCCACTTGTGCGACTGCCAGAGCTGCTCGTCGATGCGGATCGCGGTGTTGAGCACCTGGGGCCCTGCGGCGAGGCGGTAGAGCGAGCTCGCGTTGATCATCTGCGTGCCGGCGTCGGTGAGCACCGCGTCGGGACCGTTGCCCGTGTAGTGCACGTTCTTCTTGCCGTGGGTGATCGTGAACGCTTCCTTCGACCCGAACGGTGCCGACAGGTAGTCCAGGATGCGGAGCTGCTCCTCGATCCGGGCATCGGTGGTCTTCTTCAGCGCCGTGAACGAGAAGCTCGACGTGCCCTGGTAGTTCGCACCCTTGCCGCCGTCGGCACCGAACGGCACGATCGCGCCGGTGACGATGTCCTTCGACTGGGTGACGTCGAGGAGCGCGGAGATGCCGTCGAGGTGCATCATCGCGGTGCCGTTGGCGATGTACAGCTTCGCCTTGGCGCTCTCGAGGCTCGGCGTGTCCGGGTGGTAGACCCCGAGCGCCCAGAGCTTCTTGACGTAGCTGACGGTCTCGAGCCAGGCATCGGTCTCCCACTTGTGGGTGAGCTTCGTCCCGTCGGCCGCCCACTGGTTCGGGACCCCGAAGGTCGCGCCGATGAAGTCGTACGCCCAGTCGACACCGCCGGACCCGCCCTGCCCGGCGATCGCGTACCGGCCGGCCTTGGTGTCGGTGACGGCCGTGCAGAGCTCGGTGAAGTCGTCCTTGTCCTTCGGTGCCGGCTCGGCACCGGTGAGCTGCTCGATCAGGTCGGGACGGCAGACCATGATGCTGCCGAACGGCGGCCGGTGCTCGGGGACGCCGTAGATCTTGCCGTTCACGCGGGCGCTCCGCCAGGACGCCGTCGGGATGTTCGCCAGGTTCGGGTACTTCTTCACGGCGTCGCCGGACAGGTGCTCGGAGAGGTCCTGGAACTTCGCGTCGAGCAGCTGCGGGAAGCGCGGCGGCATCGCGAAGGTCAGGAACTCGACCATGTCCGGGATGTCGTTCCCGGCGGTCATCGTGGCGAACTTCGAGTCGAACGAGTCACCCGGCACGAACTGCAGGTCGAACGTCGTGTTCGCCTGCTCGTTCATGAACTGCAGGTAGGAGTTGTTCGCGGGCGGCGGCGCGGCGTAGGTGACGACGAAGCCCGAGGTCGGGTTGCCCGCGCCGATCTTGCCGGTGACACTCTGGAAGAGCTCGCTCTCCGCCGGGTACGTGTAGTAGCCGGGCTGGACGATGTCGTTGCCAGGCAGGTCGGGCTTCGGGCCGTCGGTGATCGGCACGTACGTCGGCAGGGCTGCGACGGTGTCGGAGATCGTCGACGCGGTGCTGCCGTTCGAGCACCCGGCGAGCGTGCCGCTCAGGCCGATGGCGGCGATGCCGAATGCGGCGCCGGAGATGAGGGTCCGGCGGCTGATGGTGCCGGTGGTCGGGTCGGTCATGCTGCTTCTCCTTCGAAGCGGTGCTGATGGGTCGGACGGGAGGCCCGGTGCGCGTCCGGCGGGTGCGTCGCGCGGGCGGGCGGGCGGGTCGTGTGGTCGGTCAGATCGGGCGTGGGGCCGGTCAGCCCTTGACGGCGCCGGTGAGCACGCCCTTGGTGAGGTGGCGCTGGACGAGCGGGTAGGCGGCCAGGATCGGGATGATGGCGATCATCACGACGGCCATCTGCACGGATTGCGCGGGCGGCTGGACCGATGCGTCCCCGGTGCCGGCGCTCGAGACGAGGTTCGAACCCTGCAGGACGTACGTGCGGAGGACGAGTTGCAAGGTCCACTTCGTCGAGTCCGACAGGTACAGCAGCGCGTTGAAGAACGCGTTCCAGTACCCGACCGCGTAGAACAGCCCGACGACGGCGATGACCGCGCGGGACAGCGGGAGCACCATCTGCCAGAGGATCCGGAACTCGCCGGCACCGTCGATCTTCGCGCTGTCGATGAGCTCCTGCGGGATGTTCATCATGAAGCCGCGGACGACCACCATGTTGAAGACGCTGAACGCGCTCGGCAGGATCAGGGCCCAGTAGTTGTCGAGCAGCCCGAGCTGCTTGACGACCAGGTACAGCGGGATGAGCCCCGGCGTGAACAGGAACGTCACGAGGACGAACGTCAGCAGCGGCCGCTGGAAGAGCGACCCCGGACGGCTCAGTGCCCACGCGGCGAGCACGGTCGACGCCAGGCTGATGCCGGTGCCGACCGCGGTGACGAGCAGCGTGACCACGATCGCACGGGTGACGACGCCCCCGGAGAGGATCTGCGTGTAGGCGGAGAGGTCGAACGACTTCGGCCAGACGACGTACCCACCGGCGGCGGTGACGTCGGCGTTGCTCGACACGCTCGTCGAGAAGACGACGAGGAAGGGGAACAGCACCACCGCGAGGATCAGGACGATGGCGACGCCCTTCAGCGCGAGGACGACGGGCTTGGGTTTGCCGGCCCAGACCGGACGGATGATCGTGCTCATGACCGTGAATACACTCCCTGCTCACCGAGCATGTGGGCGGCCTTGTTCGCCGCCATGATGAGGACGAAGCCGACCAGGCCCTTGATGAGCCCGACGGCGATGCCGGTGCTCCAGTTCCCGTCGATGACCCCGTGGTAGTACACGTACGTGTCCAGGACTTCGGCGGCATCGGCCCCCACGGCGTTCCGCTGCAGGATGATCTGCTCGAAGCCGACGGACAGTGCCTCGCCGAGTCGCAGGATCAGCAGCAGCACGATGATGGGCCGGATGCCCGGCAACGTGACGTGCCAGAACCTCGACCACGCGCCGGCCCCGTCGATCGCGGCCGCCTCGTAGAGGTTGTCGTCGATCGCGGCCAGTGCGGCGAGGAAGATGATCGTGCCCCAGCCGGCGTCCTTCCAGATCACCTGCGACGTCAGCAGCAGCTTGAACGTCTCCGGGTCGCTCATGATCCCGACGGTCCCCAGGTCGAGCTGGCGGAGCGCGTGGTTGACGACGCCTCCCGACCCGAGCGACTGCTGGAAGAACCCGACGACGATGACCCACGACAGGAAGTGCGGCAGGTAGAGCACCGACTGCACCGTCGCGCGCAGCCACGGCCACACGAGCGAGTGGATGAGCAGCGCGAGCGCGATCGGCACCGGGAAGAAGACGACCAGCTGGATGAACGTGATCTCCAGCGTGTTGACCGTGGCGCGCCAGAACGCGGCGTCGGCGAAGAGCACCTGGAAGTTCTGGAACCCGACCCACGGGCTCTGGGAGATCGGGATGAACGGCTGGTAGTCCATGAACGCGATCACGTTGCCGATCAAGGGCACGTACACGAACCCGAGCAGCAGCAGGACCGCGGGGGCGACCATGATCAGCAGCGGGTAGTCGCGCTTCAGCCGGGCGATGAACGGGACCTTGCGCTGCACCGGTTTCGGGTCGGACCGTTCGGCCCGCGCTGTGGTCGCGGGATCGACCATCGTCGCGCTCATGTGGCTCCTTTGCTCACCTGACTGGAACGTTCGTCATCCTGAGGCGCTCGTATGATGACGGTCAAGCCGGGGTATTCATCCGCACACGAATCGAACAAGGGAGCGACGATGCACCCGACCAGACGTCAGGAGCGCATCCTGGCGGAACTCCGTGTCCACGGCAGCCTGTCCGCCTCCGACTTCGCCGATCGCGAGGGGATCTCGGCCATGACCGTCCGCCGGGACCTCGCGGAGCTCGCCGACCGCGGCCTCGCCCGGCGCGTGCACGGCGGAGCGGTCTCGGTCGAGACCCTGCCCACCACCGGGGCGCCGCACCGTCCCGCTCCGCGCCCGGCACCGCGCTCGGCCGGCGAGGAGGGTGGTGCGCTGTTCACCCTGGGGCTCGTCGTCCCCGACCCCGGGTACTACTTCCCGAAGATCGTCGCCGGCGTGGCCGAACGTGCCGAGGCGCTCGGCGGGCGGGTGGTGCTCGGGGTGTCCCGGTACGAGCCCGCACGGGAGCGACAGCAGGTCGAGCGACTCATCGCCAGCGGTGTCGACGGGCTGCTCGTGACCACCACGGTCGCCGGCGCCGACGACACCTTCGCGCTGCTCGAGTCCGCGCCGATGCCGGTCGTCGTCGTCGAACGCTCGGTCGCGGACGCCCCGGTCGGTGCGGCGCTCGAGTCGGTGCGGAGCGACCACGACGCCGGCGCGGCCATCGCAGTCCGGCACCTGGCGTCCCTCGGACACCGTCGCATCGGGATGGCGGTGTTCGACACGCCGACCACGCCGCAGCTGCGCACCGGGTACGACCGCGCCGTCCGGCAGCTCGGGCTCGAGACGGACGCGCCCGTCGAGGTCATCGACGAGACGCACGCGGTCGGGGAGTCCACCCGTCGGTTCATCGAACGGTGCCGCGCGACGGGCACGACGGCCGTGTTCGTCCACTCGGACCACTACGCCGTCGAGTTCGTCGAGACGGTCACCGAGATGGGCCTGACGATCCCGGACGACCTGTCCGTCGTGGCGTACGACGACGAGGTCGCGGCCCTGGCGGACGTCGCGCTCACCGCCGTCGCCCCGCCGAAGAACGACGTCGGCCGGTTCGCGGCGACGATGTGCTTCGAGCGGATCTCCGCCACGGCGCAGACCGGGTTCGCCCGACGGCACCTCACGCTCACGCCGACGCTCAGCGTCCGGGACTCCACCGCGCCGCCGATGTTCACTTCGTGAGCGTTTGCGCGGGCTCGCTTGACACCGAACACGCCCGCGCGCTGCCATGGGAGCGCTGTTCGCCGGAGAGGAGCCCGCCGACGATGACGTCACGCCCCGTCAGTCACACCACCGAACCCCACCCGATCCCGGTCGCCTTCGCCATGCCGGAGTCGACGTTCACCCGGGTGTTCGACCCAGGGGACCTCGCCGCCCTGCACGCCTCGGAGGCGGTGCGGCTCGTCGCGGACCGTCCCCTCGACCTCGACGACCCCCGCGACGCCGCACGGCTCACCGACGTCGAGCTGCTCGTCACCGGGTGGGGGACCCGCGAGCTCGACGACGGGCGCCTGGACCGGATGCCACGGCTCCGGGCGATCGCGCACTCCGCGGGGTCCGTGAAGCCCGTCGTCGACGACCCCGTGTGGGGTCGCGGTATCGCCGTGACGTCCTCGGCCGCCGCGAACGCCGTGCCCGTCGCGGAGTTCACCGTCGCGATGATCGTCCTCGCCGCGAAGCGGGCGTTCGCCACCGCTGATGCCGTCCGGCGCACCGACGCCCCCGTCGACGTCGAGGGCTCCTGGCCGGTCATCGGCATGCACGGCATCACCGTCGGCGTCGTCGGCGCATCGCGTGTCGGCCGTGCCGTCATCGAACGGCTCCGCGCCTACGACGTCCGGGTGGTGGTGAGCGACCCGTACCTCGACGCCCGCGACGCCGACGACCTCGGCGTCACCCGGCTCGGACTGCTGGAGCTCGCCGCGACGAGTGACGTCGTGACGCTGCACGCACCGCTCCTGCCCACCACGCGCGGCATGATCGACCGTGCGGTGATCGGACGGATGCGCCCGGGGACGACCCTCGTGAACACGGCCCGCGGTGCGATCGTCGACCAGGACGCCCTGGCCGACCGGCTCGACCGTGGCGACCTCGCGGCCGTCCTCGACGTCACCGAGCCCGAGCACCTGCCCGGCGACGCCCGGCTCCGTCGGACCCCGAACACGTTCATCACGCCGCACATCGCCGGTTCGCTCGGCAACGAGCTCCGTCGACTCGCCGAGAACGCCGTGCGCGAGACCATCGCGTTCGGTGCGACCGGTGCCTTCACCGACCCCATCGTCCACGACGGCTTCGCCGTCCAGGCCTGAACCCGGATCGACCATGACCGTCACCTCCACCACGACCACCGACTCGTTCACCGATCGCTTCACGCCGTCGGCACGCGCCGCGCTCCGCGCAGGCAAGTGGGCCCCGGCACCGCCCGTCACCGACCGTGCGGCCTGGGCGGACATCGCCGACCACGACCGGGAGGCCCTGCTCGCCACCGCAACGGAGCGTCGCGATGCGGCGGTCCACACCTACCCGACGCTCGGCAGGTGGGCGACGTACAGTCGCGACGGCGACCGACGTCCGTACGAGCGCGCGCAGCGCACCCTGCTCGAGTCCGCCGGGACGGCAGCACTCGCGCTCGGCGTCACCGGCGCGGACGAGTGGGCCGCGGTCCTCGGCGACGCCGTCTGGCGGATCTCCGAGATGAGCGCCTGGTGCCTGCCGTCGCACTACGCGCTGCCGGAGTCCGGTGAACGGCCCTTCCTGCCGATCCCCGGGCGCGACGTGCTCGACCTGTCGGACGGCTACGTGGGCGGGATGCTCGCAGCGATCGACGCGATCGCGGGGGAGCGGCTGGAACAGGACTTCCCCGGCATCCGCGCGCGGGTCCACCACGAGATCCGTCGCCGGGTGCTCGACCCGTGGGAGACCGAGGAGTACTTCTGGCACGGTGTCGACGGGCCGCCGAACAACTGGGCGCCGTGGATCGTGTCGAACGTCCTCGTCTGCGCCGCCGTCGTCGAGACCGACGCCGACCGGTTGGCCGCGACGATCGACCGCGCGCTCGTGATCCTCGACCGCTTCCGGGACGGCTACGACGCCGACGGCAGCTGCGACGAGGGCGCCACGTACTGGTGGTGGGCCGGGGCGACGCTCTTCGAGGCGCTCGACCTCGTCGAGGAGCTCACAGCGGGTGCGTTCGACGGGTTCGCGGTGACTCCGGTCGCCGCGATGGCCCGGTTCCCGATGAGCATGCAGATCGGCACCGACTCGCAGGTCAACTACTCGGACGGCTCGCCCGTGCTGCCCGAGAACGCGAACTGGCACCTCCTCGCCCGCTTCGGCGCACGCGTCGGTGACGACCAGGTCGTCCGGCACGCCAGGTGGATGGGGCAGCAGCACGACCTCCGCTTCGGCGGGCAGCTCGCCGCGCTGTACCGCCGCACCCTCGCCGAGCTCCTCGACCCCGGATGGGCCGACGCGGAAGCCGCCGCGGGGATGCCCTCGTCGCTCTACCTCCCCGGCACCGAGGTCGCGGTCGCCCGAGAGCGCGCCGGTGTCGTGGAGGGCTTCTTCGTCGCGGCGAAGGGCGGCCACAACGACGTCAGCCACAACCACAACGACGCGGGTGGCACGATCGTCGCGCTCGACGGTGCCCCGGTGCTCGTCGACGCCGGGGTCGGGGTGTACCGCCGCGAGACGTTCATGCCCGAGCACCGGTACGCGATCTGGACGATGCGGAGCGCCTTCCACGGTGTGCCGCTGCCGAACGGCGTCGAGCAGCACGAGGGGGCGGAGTACCGCGCGACCGGCACGGCGTTCCACGACGACGGGGACGTCGCACGGCTCCGGACCGACCTCGTCGACGCCTACCCGGCGACCAGCGGGCTCACCCGCGCGGAACGCGTCGTGGAGCTCGACCGCCGGGACCGGGCGGTCGAGCTGCGCGACACGTGGGCGTTCCGGGAGCCGGGAACGATGACCCTGGTGCTCATGACGCGCGACGCACCGGTGCACGTCGAGGGTGGGCTCCGAGTCGGTGCGGCGCACCTCGCCGTCGACTCCGAGCACTTCGACGTCCGTGGGGAACGGATCGACCTCGACGACGAGAAGCTCGCCGCGACGTGGGGTCCGGCGCTCCACCGCACCCTGCTCGTCCAGCGCGTCCCCGCGGTCTCCGGCGACCACGTCGTCCGCGTGACCCGGGCCTCCTGATGGCAGCCCCATCGATGGGCGGGAACGCCGTGCTGCTCGGCGGTGCCGGGCGGTGGACCGACCCGTGGCATCCGTTCGCCGAGACGAACGACGCGGTGGCAGCGGTCGCGGCGGAGGCGGGGATCGACCTCGAACGGCCGTCGGACGTGGACGCGGCGCTCGTGTCGTTCGCCACCGGGGAGCTGCCCTCGCTCGTCGTCGTGAACGTGGGGCTCCCGCGCGACGACCGTCCGGTCCCGCTGCCCGAGGCGGATGCCGGGTACCGACGGCTCCTCGCGAGCGGTGTCCCGATGCTCGTGCTGCACGTGTCGACGACGTCCTTCGCCGACGACCCCGACTGGGAGGCCGCGCTCGGCGGCGTGTGGGTCCGCGGCACGACCATGCACCCGCCGTCCGGGCCGGCGGCGGTCAGAGTCGTCGACGACACGCACCCGGTCACGGCCGGGATCGACGACTTCGAGCTGCACGACGAGCGCTACTCGTTCCTGCGCGTCTCGCCGGGGGTCCGGGTGCTCGTCGACCACGTCTACGAGGGCACCGCGCACCCGCTCGTCTGGGTGCACGACCGACCAGGGGGCGGCACGACCGTCGTCGACGCACTCGGGCACGACGGCCGGTCGTACGCTTCGCCGGCGCACCGGACGCTGCTCCGGAATGCCTTCACGGTCCTGCACCCGCGCTGACGCGCGCCCGCCCCGAGACTCGGTGCGGTGGCGCTGCCGGGACCGTCTGGAGGCCCCGGGGGGGGGGGGGGGGGGGGGGGCCCGCGGGCCCGCCGGGGGGGGGGGGGGGGGGCGGCCCCCCCCCC
>JASCOI010000146.1 GCA_029959665.1 Microbacteriaceae bacterium PS02333 | reverse complement strand
GTCGGTGCCAGCTGGCACCGACCCTCCAGTCCGGAACGTGACGCGACCAGAGCCGCTGCCGCAGGTCGCCGGGTCAGCTCGCCACGGCGCGGAGCTGCGCGATCCGCGCCTGGAGCGCGTCGGCGACGTCCTGGTGTCGTCGGTCGATGACCGCACCGATGTCCTTCGCGAGCTGCGGCGAGGACCGCACGATGGTGTCGATCGCCTCGACCGGGACGACGAGCACCGTCACCTCGGTCAGGGCGACCTGGTTGGTCTGCACGACCTCCCGTGTCAGCGCGGTCTGCCCGACGTAGTCGCCTGCTTCGACCCGGGACGCCGGGAGCTGCTCGTCCTCGAACGGGACGCGGAGCTCGACGCTGCCGGACAGGACGAACCGCACCTCCCGCGGGACGACCCCGGGACGCATGATCGTCTCCCCCGCCGCGTACCGCTCGAGCCGGACGACGGGCCGCAGGGCGATCGCGTCGTCTGCTCCCAGGTAGAGCGTCGGCGCGATCGTGTCGACGGCGGCGTCGCGGCGCTCGTCGGTGACGAAGTCGTCCGTGGTGTCGCCGTCGAGCCCGAGCCCGGCACGGCGTGCGGCGTACCAGAGCCACAGCCGGAACACGGCGAGCGCGTCGCCCTCCTGCGACGGCCCGCGCACCTCGAACGACACCGAGTAGGCCGCTCCGCCGAGCGGGACCGCCGACGGTGTCGTGCCCGGGTACTTCTGCGGGAGTTCGGCCGCGATGCGCTGGAGGAGCGCCACGACGGCCGCCGGTGGGTCGTCGGTGGTGAAGGTGACCTCGGTCGAGACCGGGAACGTGCCGCCTGTGCGGGACAGGTTCGTGAACGACGCCCCCGCGAGCGACGAGTTCGGCATGATGAGGATGCCGTTGCCGGTGTCGATGTGCACCGAGCGCCAGTTCACCTCGACCACCCGGCCACGGGTACCGCCGGCGTCGAGCCAGTCACCCAGGCGGAACGGCTGCTCGAACAGCAGGAACAGGCCGGCGATGACCGGGCCGACCGCGGACTGCAGCGCGAGGCCGATGACGAGCGATCCGACGCCGAGCGCCGTGAAGATGCCGCCGACGTCCGCGTTCCAGACGAGCTTGAACACCAGCGCGAGCCCGAGGGCGATGAGCACGATCCTGGCGATGTCGACGAAGATCGACGGGATCTTCTCGCGCCACGTGCCCTTCCTGGCGTTCGTGAACAGCAGGATGTTCAGGCCGTTGAGCACGAAGATGATCACGAGGAACCCGAGGACGGTCCCGATGATCCGGTTCGCCGTCACCTCCTTCGGGTCGACCGCCTCGGTGACCTGCGTCGACAGGATGAAGATCGCGATGAGCGGGACGACCGCGTTCCGGAGCAGGCCGATGATCTTGTGCAGGTCGTTGCCGCGCCGCTGCAGGTTCGACTGCCACTCGGTGAGGACGAGCAGCACGACCGGCAGCCCGATGATCACGACGATCGCCGGCCAGAACCAGTCCTGCTGCCAGAACGAGGTCATCGCGCGCCCCTGACGAACTTCCACACCCGCTGCGGGCCGCCCTGCGTCTCGACGAGCCCGGCCTCTTCCAGGTCGTTCCGGTCGCCGAGCTTGTCGACCACCCGCTGGGTCGCGAACACCCCTGGTGTCGGCGCGATGCCCTGCACACGGAAGGCCAGGCTGACGGCGTCGCCCCACATGTCGTAGATGAGGCTCGACTTGCCGACGAGGCCGCTCGTGACCTCACCGGTGTCGATGCCGGCCCTGAGGCCGATCGATGCGCCGTTCTGCGCGTTGAACCGGTCGATCACGGCCTGCGCGTCCGCGGTGAAGTCGACGACCCTGCGGACGTTGTCCACACGGGGCACCGACAGGCCGCAGCTCGCCAGGTACCCGCTCCTCGTCGACCGCACCCGTTCGACGCCGTGGCGCTGCGCCGCGTCGTCGAAGGACCGCCAGACGTCGTTCACGAGCGCGAGGGACTCCTCTGCGGACAGGCCCCTCGCGAAGTCGTCGAACCCGATGATGTCGGCGTACACGACCGCGACGTCCTGGTGGTCGGCGGCGATCGTCTGGTCGCCCTGCTTGTACCGCTTGGCGACCTCGTCCGGCATCATCGTCCGCAGCAGCGAGTCGTTCTGCCGTCGCTGGTCGTCGAGCAGGTCCTGCTTGACCTTGAGGCTCCGGCTCATGTCGTTGAACGCGAGCCCGAGGTCGCCGATCTCGTCGCCCTGCTTCGCGCGGACCTCGACGCCGATCTCGCCGGCGCTCACGCGGTTGACCGCGGTCTGCAGGCGTCTGATCGGCCGGACGAACACCTGCGCGAGCAGCAGCGAGAGCAGGGACACCAGGACGATGATCCCGACGAGGGCGAGCCCGATGTTCCTGGTGAGCTCGTTGACCGGCGCGAACGCCTCTGACGTGTCCATCTGCGCGACCACCACCCAACGCAGGCCGTCCACCTCGAGCGGGGCGTACGCCGCCAGGGTCTCCTTGCCGCGGTAGTCGTCCGCGATCACCGTGCCGGTCTTGCCCTGGAGTGCCCGCGTCACCGGGGTGGTGTTCACCTGCTGGAGCAGGACCGACCCCTTGACCTGCACCTCGCGTTTCGCCGTCGCCGGAGCGGTGCCTGCCGAGACCACGTCCCGCTCGTACTGCTTCGGGTGCTCGAGGAGCTGACGGGGATAGGAGCGCATGAGGTTGTCGTCGCCGACCAGGTACGACTCCCCGGTGTCCCCGAGGCCGTCCTTCGCCCAGTGCTGGTCGCCGGTCATCACCTGGTTGATCAGGTCGACCGGCACCTGGACGGCCATGACACCGATGATCTTGCCGTCCTCGCCGACCGGCGACATCACCCAGAGCGTCGGGACGTTCAGGCTCGGGACGTACCGGGCGAAGTCCGTCACCACGATGTCGTCCGAGCTCGTCAGCTGGAGCGCGTCCTGGTACCCGGTCGCCAGGTTCGAGTCGCGGTAGGGCCCGTCCTCGACGTTCGTACCGAGGTCGGCACCCGCGTAGGCGGAGTAGACGACGTTGCCGTTCGTGTCCATCAGGGCGAGGTCCTCGTAGCCCTGCGCCTCGACCACCTGGCGGAAGTACGGCTGGTACTCGGCGTGCGCCGCCGACCACGCGCTGCCGTCACCAGCGTCGTCTTGCTTGATCGCCTTGTCGTAATCGTCGAACGGCGCCGTGTACTTCGCCTGCAGGTACGCCTGCGGGTCCTGGGTCGGTGCGAACTGCTCCGGGTTCGCCGTACCACCGCTGCGTGCGTCGAGCTGCGGGACGAAGGTGTCCTGGTACCAGCCGTCGACCTTGCTCCGGTCACTCGCCGACACCGGGGTGTCCTGCAGGTCGTCCCACCCGGACGAGAACGCCTTGGTGGCGCCGATCACGCTCGCGTTGCGGCTCTGCGACACGACCGTTTGGGTGAACTGGTTGAACGAGCGCTTCAGCTCGGTGATGCGCGACTCCCGCAGCGACGTCACCTGGTTGAGCGCCGCGGTCTGCAGGGCGTTCCGGCCGTTCACGTACCCGACGGCGCCGATCACCAGGGCCGCCAGCACGCTGACGCCGAGGAGCATCACGAGCAGCTTCGACTGGATGTCGAGCGAGCCGGTGGTGAAGAACCGTCGCCAGCGCCCCTTCCGGCGTGCAGGCTGGTCGACCACGCGGATCGATCCGGTCCCGGTCCCGGGTTCTGCTGGCGGGATCGGGTCCGCGTCGGGGGCTGCTGGAGGGACTGCTGTCACGGGAACTCCGATCAGGAGGCACGGCGATGTCGTGCGCAGGGAACCGGTGGTGCAGCGCCGCAGGATCGGCGTTCATTCACAAGTACCACGTGTGCAACACGCGTGTCAGCGGTTGCTCCGGGATGCATCCGGTCGCACGCGTGTCACACGTGTCACGCGTGTCACGCGTGTCACGCGTGTCACGCGCCGAGCGTGCCGGTTGCCGCCTCGATCGGGGTGTTCTGCTGGAGGTGCAGCATCGCGTAGATGCCGTCGAGCGCCAACAGTTCGTCGTGCGTGCCCTGCTCCACGATCCGACCGTGATCGAGGACGAAGATCACGTCGGCGTCCCGCACGGTGGAGAGCCGGTGCGCGATCGAGATCGTGGTCCGCCCCTGGGCAGCGGCGTCGAGGGCCGTCTGCACGACGCGTTCGGAGATGGAGTCGAGCGCACTGGTCGCTTCGTCGAGCACCAGGACCGGCGGGTCCTTGAGCATCACCCGCGCGATCGCGATGCGCTGCTTCTCGCCGCCCGACAGTCGGTAGCCGCGCTCCCCGACCACGGTGTCGTACCCGTCGGGGAACGAGGCGATGGTCTCGTGGATGTTCGCCGCGCGAGCCGCTCGCTCGAGTTCCTCGTCCGTGGCGTCGGGTTTGGCGTACCGGAGGTTGTCGCCGATCGTGGCGTGGAACAGGTAGGTCTCCTGGCTGACGATCCCGACGTGCCGCATCAGGTCCTCGTGCTCGAGGTCACGGACGTCTGCGCCGGCGAACCGCACCGAGCCCTTCGTCGCCTCGTAGAGCCGCGGGACGAGGTACGAGACCGTGGTCTTGCCCGCACCGGACGGCCCCACGAACGCGGCGAACTGCCCGGGTTCGAGCTCGAACGAGACCCCGCGGAGCGTCGGCTTGTCGGCTTCGCCGTCCGGGTAGGTGAACGTGACGTCGTCGAAGGCGACGTGGCCCACGCGGGTCTCGTCGACCCTGCCGGCCGTCGGCGAGTCCGTGATCGCGGGCTTCAGATCGAGGTACTCGAAGATGCGGGCGAACAGCGCGCCGGAGGTCTGCAGGTCGAGGACGACACGCAGCAGCCCCACGGTCGGGAACAGGAGTCGCGACTGCACGGTCGTGAACGCGACGATCGTGCCGGCCGTGATCGGGACGCCGCCGAGGATCAGGTAGGCGGCGACGAGGTAGATGATCGCCGGGATGATCGACAGGAAGATCTGCACGATCGCGAAGAACCACTGGCCGGACATCTGCTGCCGGACCTGCAACGCGATCTGGTTCCGGTTCTCGTCGCCGTAGCGGTGGGTCTCACTGCGCTGCTGGTTGAAGCTCTTGGCGAGCAGGATGCCCGAGACGCTCAGGGCTTCCTGCGTGATGGCGGTCATGTCGGAGAGCGACTCCTGCGTCTGCCCGGCGATCTTCGCGCGGACCTGCCCGACCTTGCGCTGGGCGATGACCAGGAACGGCAGCAGGATGACCGCCACGAGGGTCATCTGCCAGCTCAGCAGGAGCATCGCGACCACCGCGGCGATCACCGTGACGGTGTTGCCGAGCACCGACGAGATCGTGTTGTTCAGCACGCTCGCGACGCCGCCGACGTCGTTCTGCAGGCGCGACTGGATCACCCCGGTCTTGGTCCGGGTGAAGAAGGCGAGCTCCATCCGCTGCAGGTGGGCGAACAGGCGCATGCGCATCGCGCCCATCACCTTGTTGCCCACCGTCGCCGTGAGGTACGTCTGCCACACGCCGACGCCGGCGCTGGCGATCCACAGGACGACCATCGCGGTCACCAGCCAGAACAGCACCGGGAGGTCCGGTGTCCCCGACTTCGGGAACAGCCCGAGGTCGAACGCCTTCTGCGTCAGGAGCGGCGGGATCACCGAGAGCGCCGCCCCGATGAGCACGAGGACGACGGTGAAGACGATCGACCGACGGTGCGGGACGAAGAGGCCGGCGATGCGCTGCAGCAGGTGCGGGATCCGTGGTGCCTCGGCGTTGGCGGCCTTCTGGGCGTCGTAGTCGCCGCTCGAGATCCGGCCACCGCGACCGCCGCCACCGCCACCGCGCATCCCCGGCATGCTCATCGCGAGGTCCTTCCGCCCGGCGCCCACCGGACGGTGCGCTCACTCGAGCAAATGTATCCCCGGGCTCCGACGCCGGGACGCCACCTGCACGGATCTGTGGAATTGACCCCCATCCGGGGCCGTGCGAGCATGATCCGTCCTGTTCCCCGCACCACGAGGTCCCATGTCGTCCGCGCCGTCCCGCCCCGCAACGTCCCTGCGTCACCAGCTCGCGCGACGGAAGCCGATCGACCAGCTGCAGTCCGAGTCCGCGACGGGTGTGAACGGCGAGCCGCTCCGCCGGACGCTCGGCGTCTGGCACCTGACGATGATCAGCGTCGGGGCGACGCTCGGCACCGGCATCCTCGTCGTCCTCGGCACCGCTGTGCCGCTCGCCGGCCCCGCGGTGTGGATCTCCTTCGTGCTCGCCGGTGTCGCTGCGCTGCTGTCCGCGCTGTCCTACGCGGAGATGGCCGGCGCCGTCCCGACCTCCGGGTCCAGCTACTCGTACACCTACGCCACCATGGGCGAGGGGATCGCCTGGGTCTGCGGGTGGTGTCTGGTGCTCGAGTACGCCGTCTCGGTGGCGGCCGTCGCGGTCGGCGCGAGCGAGTACGTCGACGAGACCCTCGAGGTGTTCGGGCTGCACCTGCCGGCCGTGCTGTCCGCGCCTCCCGGCGAGGGCGGACTGGTCAACCTCCCGGCGGCGGCGCTCGTGCTCATCGCCACCGCGATCCTGATCCCCGGTGCCCGCGAGAGCGCCTGGGTGAACACGCTGATGGTCGTCGTGAAGATCGCGCTGCTGGTGTTCTTCGTCGCCGTGGCCTTCACAGCGTTCCGGACCCAGAACTTCGAGCCGCTGGCCCCGATGGGCGCCGCAGGGGTGACCGCTGCCGCGTCACGACTGTTCTTCTCCTACATCGGCTTCGACGCCGCGTCCACCGCCGGCGACGAGGCGAAGAACCCCCGCCGCGACCTCCCCCGCGCGATCATCGGGTCGATCGCGCTCATCACCGCGCTCTACATCCTCGTGGGCATCGCCGCGATCGGTGCCCGGCCGTGGACGTCGTTCTCGTCGACCGAGGCGTCCCTCGTCCGCATCGTCGTCGACGTGACCGGCCAGCCGCTCGTCGCACTCGTGTTCTCGACCGGCGCCGTGATAGCGATCGCGAGCGTCGTGCTGACCGTGCTCTACGGACAGACCCGCATCCTGCTGACCATGGCGCGCGACGGACTGGTCCCCCGGGTGTTCGGCCGGGTCTCGCGCCGCACGGGCACCCCGATCGCGAACACCCTGATCGTCGGCATCGTCGTGACGATCGTCGCCGCCCTGGTGCCCCTCGGCGAGCTCGCCGACGCGACGAGCATCGGCACGCTCGTGGCGTTCGCGCTCGTGAACGTCTCGGTGATCATCCTGCGGCGGTCGCAGCCGGAGCTCGAGCGGTCGTACCGGGTCCCGCTGTTCCCGGTCGTCCCGATCCTCGGTGCGCTCTGCTGCGTCCTGCTGGCCGTGTTCCTCGGCATCGGCACGTGGATCGCCTTCGGCATCTGGATGGTCGCCGGCGCCGCGCTCTACCTGCTCTACGGCCGCCGCCACAGTACGCTCCGCTGACCGCGGCGCGCGCGCCGCCCCCGCCCGCGTGCGCCACCTCTTGCTGCCCGCGCGCTGCAGCCCCTACCGCGAAAGCGACAGATTGCCGCTCGTTTTCGGCGGCACCCTGTCGCTCCTGCGCACCGGACACGTGCCCGATGTCGAACCGTGTCGCTTCGGCGTCACACCGCGACGTCACCGGCAGGGCACCCCCTGCTGCCGGAACAGCGCACGGAGCCGTTCCGGCGCAACGAGATGCGACCAAGCGACCCGCACGAATCCACGTACTTCGGGCCTCGCGCGGAGACGGTCCTCACGACGCTTCTCCTCCCAGAGCACATCGTGTGGAGCTCTCCCCGCGAGCATCGCAGGGTCGTCGTACTTCTGACGGCCGTCGAACTCGATCACGACGCCCTGCCGTGGCAACCAGAAGTCGACGCGGTCGACGGTTCCGTCAGGGCCGACGAACTCGTGCTGGGGCTCGAGGTCGGGGCATCCGAGTTCCGATGCGCGGACTGCGAGGTACGACTCACCGACGGACTCGTGTCGGACGTCTGCGATCTCGAGTGCGTGCT
Organism: Microbacteriaceae bacterium PS02333; assembly: GCA_029959665.1. Taxonomy (GTDB): domain Bacteria; phylum Actinomycetota; class Actinomycetes; order Actinomycetales; family Microbacteriaceae; genus Curtobacterium; species Curtobacterium guangdongense. Next base: position 801 of record JASCOI010000146.1, on the reverse strand, counting down.
CGAGCCGCACCGACCCCCACGGTCCCGTCTCCGCGGCGAGCTGCTCGAGTTCCGCGATCGACACGCCCCTGCGCAGTGCGTCGTCGATGACCACGACGGCCGCCGACAACGAGCTCCGGCGAGCGAGCTCCACCACCGTCCATGCGCGCGACGAGAACGGCACGCCCCAGAACAGGCGCCCGTCGGCTCCGACGTGTCCGGCGTGGAGCGTCAGCCCGACGCGGTGGACGTCGTGATCGAGCGACGGCACGACCGCACGGACCCGGTCCGGCCACGGGTCGAGTCTGGGGAAGCCGAGGATCGCAGCCGCCGAGTCCAGCGCGAACAGCGCCCCAGGTCTGAGGAGCGGGATGACCGCCCGCATCCGGACGCGGTGCCGAGAACGACCGTCGAGCGCGTCCCACGGACCGCGCTCGACGTAGACACCGTGTCGAACCCGGACGAGTTCGTCGGCCGCACGTCGCCGCTGGAGGTGCCGCGCTGCAGCACGGTCGAGGGAGTTGGTCCGGAAGAGTTCGATGTCACGAGCAGTGCACATACCTGCACGCTGTCGCTCTGACGAAGCAAGGTGGCACGTTGTCGAGCGATCTGTGGACGGATCGTTCGCGCCGGACGATGTGGAGTATGACGTCAACCCGACGTTGTGCCGCGCGGTCCCATCGTCACTGCCGCCGAAGCGACTTCCGCCCGCAAGTCATCGGCGGCAGACTGTCGCTTTCGCGGAAGGGCGCCCGCCGGCAGCCGGCAGCCGCCCAGCCGCCGGCCCCCGCCCAGCCGCCGGGCCCTCGCGCAGCCCCCCCC
>JASCOI010000145.1 GCA_029959665.1 Microbacteriaceae bacterium PS02333 | reverse complement strand
CCCGGGCACCGGGGGTACGGCCAGTAGCCCCCCGGGGGGGACGCCGCCGGGCCCCGCGGGGGGGGGGGCGTCGTCGAGCAGGACCAGCCGCTCGCCGACGTGTTCGAGCTCCTCGCCCTCGTCGTCGTACTCGGAGAGCCGTCCGGCAGTGGCGGTCTTGGAGCCGTCGGCGACCAGTGACGTCAGCCGCTGGCGGAGTGGCCCGGGGTCGCCGAGCTCGAGGCCGCGGAGCTCGCCGTGGCCGGGGACGTCGATGCGGGGGAACACCTGGTCACCGTAGCGTGGCCGAGGGCCGGTCCGGGTGGCCGATAGGGTTTCCGACATGTCGCACACCGCCCACACGACACCCGCGTGGGTGATCAAACTCGTCGTCGTCACCGGGCTCGTCGGCGTCGCGGGCGGGATCGCCGGCATCGCGGTCTGGCTCGCCCTGCAGCTCATCCAGTTCGTCGCGTTCGGGTACCCGTTCGGCGGGCACCTCGAGGCCGCGGACGCTCCGTCTGGTCTGAACCGCTTCCTGGCGCTCGTCGCCGCCGGTGTGCTGACGGGCGTCGCCTGGTGGGCGATCCGGCGCTGGGGTCGACCGATCGTGTCCGTCCCCGCCGCGATCGGGGGCAAGCGGATGCCGACCCTCGCCACGATCGGGAACGCCGGGATCCAGATCCTCGCCGTCGGACTGGGTGCCTCCATCGGCAAGGAGGTGGCACCGCGCGAGATCGGCGCGTGGCTGTCGCAGCTCATCACCGCCAGGGCCGGCCTGACGAAGCGTGAGACCAAGATCCTCGTCGCCTGCGGTGCGGCTGCTGGTCTCGCCGCCGTCTACGACGTCCCACTCGGCGGCGCGCTCTTCGCGGTGGAGGTCCTGCTCGGTGAGCTGACCTTCGCCACCGCGCTGCCGGCCTTCGCGACGAGTGCCATCGCGGCCTTCGTCGCACGGCTCGTCATCCCGGACGAGGTGCTCTACCACGTACCCGCGACCCACCTCACGCCGTCGCTGCTCGTGTGGGCCGTGATCGTCGGACCCGTGCTCGGGTTCGCCGGTGTCGGGTTCGTGAAGCTCACGAATCGACTGCAGGGCATCGCGCCGAAGGGCTGGCACCTCCTCGTGGTGCTGCCGCTCGTGTTCGCGATGGTCGGGCTCATCGCAGTCCCGTTCCCGGAGATCCTCGGCAACGGTCGTGCGCTCGGCATCGTCGCCATGAACACGTCCATGAACAGCGGGACGATGCTCGGGATGGCCCCGATCGTCGGGCTCCTCGTGCTCGGGTTCATCCGCACGATCACCACGTCGGCGACGATCGGCGCCGGTGCGGTCGGCGGCACCCTGACGCCGTCCATCGCGATCGGCTCCGCGTTCGGTGGCTTCCTCGGCGGCGCGTGGATGCTGATGTGGCCGGCGGACGGCCCGAACCTGGTGTCGTTCGCGTTCATCGGAGCCGCGGCGTTCCTCGCCACGACCATGCGAGCACCGTTCACCGCGCTCGTGCTCGTCGTCGAGTTCACCCAGCAGGGGACCGACATCCTCATCCCGTCGTTGCTCGCGGTGTCGGGGTCGGTCGCCGTCGGCTACGTGCTCGCCCGTCGGCGCAGCGCCCAGATGACCTGACGCCCCAATCGGCGAAACCCTTGCGGCTGATATCAGTTGCGGCTAATATCAGTCGTGGTTGATGTTCCACCATGCGGATCGACTGGCCTCGAGCGTTCAACGACCAGCTGGACCGTCTGCAGGCGGATTCGAGTGATCGTGGCCGTCGACGACTCCAGCTGCTGGCCTTCATGCTGAAGCGCCTCCGGGACCTCGACGCCGCTCCGGTGAGCGAGACGGCGATGATCAAGCGAGTCCGTCAGTCGAAGAAACACGTCGTGTGGCGTGTGTCGCATCCGTACGAGAAAGGGATCGCGCTCCGGGTGATCTGCTGGTTCCCGCCGAACGACGATCGAGTCGTGATCGCGTTGTTCTCCGGCGACAAGGCTTCAATGGGTGACGTGTTCTACGACACCGTCGGCGTCAGGGCCGACCAACTGATCGATCGATGGATCGCCGAGACGAAGGAATAACGATGAGCGACAAAGACTTCCTGCGGGGAGACGATCGCCTGGACGAACTGCTCGGCCAGCCGGGCATGGCCGACGCCGTCGACGAGCTCGAAGCGGAAGCCGACGACATCGACCGCGTCTACGCGATGAGTCTCGCGATGGTCCGCGAGGCCAGCAAGCGCACACAGGCCGACATCGCGCACGAGCTCCGGATCAGCCAGGGCGCGGTCTCCCAGATGGAGCGCCGTGAGGACATGCTGCTCTCCACGCTTCGCAGCTACATCACCGCGACCGGAGCAACCAACCCGCGCATCCTCGTCACCGTGAACGGCCGTGACGTCGAACTGACCATCTGACTGCGTCTGGTACGGCCGCGCAGACATCGGCCTACCATCGGCGGCAACACGCGGGGCGCACGGCCCCGCGCCGAACGTCAGGAGCAGACGATGGCCGGGTTCGACGACATCACGAAGAAGGCGCAGGACTTCCTGAAGGACAACAAGGTCCAGGACGCTCTGAAGAGCGAGCAGGCCGAGGGGATCAGCGACAAGGTCCTCGACGGTGTCGCCGATGCCGTGAAGAAGGCCACCGGCGGCAAGTACGACGACAAGATCGACGGCGCGCGCGACACCGCCGACAAGCACGTCGGCAACGAGTAGCGCGAACGACGGTCGGACGGCCCTGCGGCGAACGGCCCGGGGCCGTCCGGCTGGACTCCTGGTGGAACAACGAGGACGATGGAGCGGTTGTCCCCGACGACAGCAGGAGGAACAAGCGCAGTGACGATCGTGGCACCGAACCAGCCGCTCACCGACGACCAGGTCGAGCGGATCAAGGCTGACTTCCCGATCCTGCAGCAGCAGGTGAACGGGCAGCCGCTGGCGTACCTCGACTCCGGGGCCACTGCCGAACGGCCACGGCAGGTGCTCGACGCCGAACGCCGGTTCCTCGAACACGACAACGCCGCCGTGCACCGCGGGGCGCACACCCTCGCTGCGCTGAGCACCGACGCGTACGAGGACGCCCGCGCGACCGTCGCCGGCTTCGTGGGCGCCGCGAGCCCGAGTGAGATCGTCTGGACGTCGAACGCCACCGACGCGCTCAACCTCGTCGCCTACGGCATCGCGAACGCCAGCCGCGGACGCGGGGGAGTGGACGCCGAGCGCTTCCGGATCGGTCCCGGCGACGAGATCCTCGTGACCGAGGCCGAGCACCACGCGAACCTCGTCCCCTGGCAGGAACTCGCCCTGGCGACCGGAGCGACCCTTCGCTGGGTGCCCGTGGACGACCAGGGGTGCTGGACCGCTGTCGACGCGCTCGCGCTGATCACCGAGCGCACAAAGGTCGTCGCGTTCGCGCACGTGTCGAACGTCACCGGCATGATCGCTCCCGTCGCCGAGGTCGTCGAGGCGGCACACGCCCACGGCGCACTCGTCGTCCTGGACGCCTGCCAGTCCGCGCCGCACCGTCCCCTCGACGTGCAGGCGCTCGACGTCGACTTCGCGGCCTTCTCCGGCCACAAGATGCTCGGCCCGAACGGCATCGGCGTGCTCTGGGGACGCAGCGACCTGCTGAACGCGCTGCCCCCGTTCCGCACCGGGGGCTCGATGATCACCACGGTGACGATGGAGCACACCGACTTCATGCCGGCTCCCGAGCGGTTCGAGGCCGGGACCCAGCCCGTGTCGCAGGCCGTCGCACTCGCCGAGGCCGTCCGCTACCTGCAGGCGATCGGCATGGACCAGGTCCGCGCCCACGAGGAGCACCTCGCCCAGCGCATGCTCGACGGCCTCGCCGCCGTCCCCGGCATCTCGGTCGTCGGCCCCGCTGCCGGTGTGCCACGCTCCGGGCTCGTGTCGTTCGACGTCGACGGCGTGCACGCGCACGACGTCGCGCAGTACCTCGACGCGCAGGGCATCGCCGTCCGCTCGGGGCACCACTGCGCACAGCCCCTGCACCGTCGCCTCGGGCTCACCGCGACGAGCCGCGCGAGCACCTACGTGTACACGACCGACGAGGACGTGGACCGCTTCGTCCAGGCCGTCAGCGAGATCCGTGGGTACTTCGGAGCAGCGGAGGCGGACGCGTGAACTCCCTCGACTCCCTGTACCAGCAGGTCATCCTCGACCACGCGAAGGCCCGGCACGGCGACGGCGAGCTGCCGGATGCCGATGCGTCGCACTTCGAGCGGAACCCCACGTGCGGCGACGAGATCACCGTCAGCGTCCGGCTCGAACCGGGATCCGACCGGATCGCCGGACTCGGCTGGCAGGGCGACGGCTGCTCGATCTCGATGGCCTCCGCTTCGGTGCTCACGGACATGGCCGTCGGCCGGACCGTCCCGGAGTTCCTCGCGCTCACCGAGGAGTTCCGCACGATGATGCGCTCTCGTGGCGCCGGCGAGCCCGACGAGGACGTCCTCGAGGACCTGATCGCCTTCCACGGCGTCTCGAAGTTCGTCATGCGCGTGAAGTGCGGCATGCTCGCGTGGGTCGCGGCCGAAGCCGCCGCGCGCGAGGCGACCGCGGCCCGGTAGGCACCGACCAACGGACGGGAGGCTCGTGGCGGACACGGCCACGAGCCTCCAGTCCGCCTGTGGGTCGCGTCACGGCAGGACGATCACCTTGCCGGCGATCCGGCCGGCTGCGCCCTCGGCGTGGAGAGCCGGCAGCTCGGCGAGCGGGATGCGCCGCGTGACCTCGACGGTCAGCGCACCCTCGTCGACGAGGGCCACCAGTTCGGCCAGGCGCTCCCGGTTCGGCAGGACGAAGACCGTCGCGGCACGCACACCACGGGACTCGTCACCCGGCGTGGTGATGAACGCCGTCGTGCTCACGACGGTGCCACCGTCCCGGACGGCTGCAACGTCCGCCGCGAACTGTTCCGGGTCGAGCGGCGCGAGGTTCAGCAGGACGTCGACCTGCCCGTCGAGTGCACCGAGCACGTCGGCCTCGGTGCGGTCGATGACCTGGTCGGCTCCTGCTCCCTGGACGTCGTCGGCGCTGCGCGGGCTCGCGGTCGCGATGACGTGGACGCCGGCGCGCTTCGCGAGCTGGATCGCGTACTTGCCGACCACGCCGCCGGCGCCGACGATCAGCAGTCGCTGCCCGGCGCGGAGCCCGCCGTCGTCGAAGAGTGCCTGCCACGCGGTGAGCGCCACGGACGGCAGCGCGGCCGCGTCTGCCAGGGGGATGCTCGTCGGTGCTGCCACCCATGACTCTGCCGGGGCGACGACGTACTCCGCTGCTCCGCCGTCGGCCTCCATCGGGAGGAAGCCGATGACCGCGTCGCCGACGGCCAGTCCGGTCACACCGTCGCCGAGTGCGTCGACGGTTCCGGACACGTCGTACCCGGGGACGTGCGGGAGCTGGACCGGGATGGGGAGGAAACCGGCTCGCATGCCGTTGTCGGCTGCGTTGTACGCGGATGCCGCGACCCGTACGCGCACCTGGCCGGCGCCCGGGGTGGGCTGCTCGATCTCGCCGTACCGGAGGACCTCGGGTCCGCCGACCTCTGAGAACTGGACTGCCTGCATGGTCTTGCCTTTCGTCGTGTGCTTCGAATTCGAAGTTGTTGGAACCGTAGCACTGCTTCGAATTCGAATCAACAGGTAGGATCGGAACATGACAGAAACGCCTGCCGCCCTCACGCCGACGCAGCTCGGTGCCTACCTCGCCTTCACCGAGGTCGGAGCGCTGCTGCGGCCCGCGGTGGAGCGGCAGTTGAAGGACGTCGGGCAGCTCAGCTACGTGCAGTTCCAGCTGCTCGCCCGGCTCGGGGACGCGCCGGACGGGCACCTGCGGATGACCGACCTGGCGGACGGTGTCGTCTACAGCCGCAGTGGGCTGACCTACCAGGCGCAGTTGCTCGAGCAGCGCGGGCTCGTCACCCGCGGGCCGTCCCCGGATGACGAGCGCAGCACGGTCGTGACGCTCACGGCGGCCGGCCGCGATGTCCTCGCCGCGGTCTTCCCGGGCCACATCGCCACGGTGCACGGGCTGCTCTTCGCGCACCTCACGGATGACGACGCCGCCGAACTTGCACGGATCCTCGGACGGGTCAGTGCGGAGCTCCGGGCGGCGCCGCCGCGGTCGGCGGTTCGACGTCGAGGGCGCTGAAGGTCGGCTGTACCCCTCGTCCGGGGGACATGACTGGTCCTCGATTCGTCCGACTGTCTGAGCGGACGAACAGGTCTAGCTTCTGTTGCGTGCGGCAACGTCGCCGCACATCGACGAATCGAGCATCATGCAACGACGGATGAAGCAACTCGTCGCGATCGCCCTGAGCGCCGGTGTCGTGGGAGCACTGGCCCCCGCGATCTCGGCGCAGGCGGTCACCACGAGCGACACCCCCGACTTCGGGAGCAGCGTCAAGGTCTACGACCCCTCGGTACCGGCATCGACCATCCAGGCCGACGTCGACGCCGCCTTCAACGCCGGGCTCCGCAACCCGAGCGCGCAGTTCGGATCGCAGCGGTACGCGTTCCTCTTCAAGCCGGGCAGCTACGGGCGTGTCTGGGCGAACCTCGGGTTCTACACCTCGGTCGCCGGGCTCGGGAAGAACCCCGACGACGTCACCATCAACGGCGCGGTCAACGTCGACTCTGGTTGGAACGCCGGCGACGAGAAGAACGCCACGCAGAACTTCTGGCGATCGGTCGAGAACGTGAAGATCGCACCGGAGGGCGGCACCGACCGGTGGGCGGTGTCCCAGGCCGCGCCGATGCGTCGCGTCCACATCGCGGGCAACCTGACCATGGGGCCGTCGAACCAGGACGGCGGACAGGGGTACTCCTCCGGCGGCTACATCGCCGACTCGAAGGTCGACGGCACCGTCACGAGCGGGTCGCAGCAGCAGTGGTACACCCGGAACTCCACGATCGGGTCGTGGCAGGGCGGCAACTGGAACATGACGTTCTCGGGCGTGAACGGCGCCCCGGCGAACGACTTCTCGAAGAGCTACACGACCCTCGCGACGACGCCGACCACGCGCGAGAAGCCGTACCTGTACGTGGATTCGTCGAACAAGTACCACGTGTTCGTGCCGTCGCTCCGACAGAACTCGTCCGGGGTGACCTGGCCGAACACCGCCGGCACCGACATCCCGATGCGGAACTTCTACGTCGCGCACCCCGGTGACTCGGCGTCGACGATCAACAGCGCGCTGTCCCAGGGGCTCAACCTGTTCTTCACGCCGGGCACCTACCAGCTCGACGCGCCGATCAGCGTGACGCGGGCGGACACCGTGGTGACGGGCATCGGGTTCCCGACGCTCGTGCCGACGAAGGGCAACGCCGTCCTGACCTCGACGGACGTCGCGGGAGTGAACGTCTCGAACCTCGTCGTCGACGCCGGGACGCAGAACAGCGCCCAGCTCGTCCGGCTCGGGACGAGCGGCTCGCACGTCGACCACGCCGGCGACCCGCAGAGCATCCAGGACGTGTTCTTCCGCGTCGGCTCGAGCATCCAGGGGAAGGCCTCGACCACCCTGCAGGTGAACGCGGACGACACCCTCGTCGACCACATCTGGGCGTGGCGGGCCGACCACGGCGGAGCGGCGACCGGTTGGACGGTCAACACCGGCGCCACGGGCGTCGAGGTGAACGGGGACGACGTCCTCGCCACCGGGCTGTTCGTCGAGCACTACCAGCGGTACGAGGTGCAGTGGAACGGCAACAACGGGAAGACCATCTTCTTCCAGAACGAGATGCCGTACGACGTGCCGGACAACGCGTCGTGGCAGAGCCCGACCGGCGCCGGGTACGCCGCGTACAAGGTGGCGTCGACCGTCACGAAGCACGAGATCTGGGGCGGCGGCGTCTACTGCTTCTTCAACACGAATCCCGCTGTGCACGCCGATCGAGCGTTCGAGGTCCCCCAGACGTCCGGCGTCCGTGCGCACGGGTTGGTGACGGTCTCCCTCGGGGACACCGGCACGATCTCGAGCGTGATCAACGGCGTCGGGGGAGCGGTCCCGACACCGGCGGGCAACACGGCGCCGAACCGACTGGCGTCGTACAACTGAGGAGGTCGGCGGACATGACACGCAACAGGAAGCGCCGCACGGTCGCACTCGTGCTCGCCGGGACGGCCGCGGTCGCCCTCGGCGTCACACCGGCCGTCACCGCGGGCGGCCCGGCGAGCGCCGCGAACGGTGACGTCATCTGGTCGCAGGACTTCGACGGCCCTGCCGGGAGCGCACCGGACCGTTCGGTCTGGACGAACGAGACGGGAGGCGGTGGCTGGGGCAACAACGAGCTGGAGAACTACACGGACTCACGCAACAACTCGGCGCTCGACGGCCAGGGCAACCTCGTCATCACGGCGAAGCGCGAGGCCGACGGGTCCTACACGAGCGCGCGGCTGTCCACGCAGGGGAAGTACACACCCCGGTACGGCCGGATCGAGGCGCGCATCCAGATCCCGCGCGGGCAGGGCATCTGGCCGGCGTTCTGGATGCTCGGCTCCGACCTGCCCCAGGTCGGGTGGCCGAACTCCGGTGAGATCGACGTGATGGAGAACGTCGGCTACGAACCGGCGACCGTGCACGGCACGATCCACGGGCCCGGGTACTCCGGGGGTCAGGGGATCACGTCGAGCTACCAACACCCGCAGGGGTGGTCGTTCGCGGACACGTTCCACACGTTCGCGGTCGACTGGAAGCCCGGATCGATCACCTGGTCCGTCGACGGTGTCGCGTACAAGACGGTCACGACTGCGGACACCGGCGGCAACCCGTGGGTGTTCGACAAGCCGTTCTTCATCGTGCTGAACCTGGCGGTCGGCGGGAACTGGCCGGGCTACCCGGACGGGTCCACGCAGTTCCCGCAGCAGATGCGGGTCGACTTCGTCCGCGTGATCGACAACTCCTGATCGAGAGTCCGGCCGCGCCCCCCCGCCCCCCCCCGCCCCGCGGCGGGGGGGGGGGGCCCGCGCCCGGGAGGGCCCCGGCCCGGCCC
>JASCOI010000144.1 GCA_029959665.1 Microbacteriaceae bacterium PS02333 | reverse complement strand
GGGGGGGCGGGGCGGCGGGGGGGGGGGCGGGGGGGGCGGGGGGGGGTCGCCGGGGGCCCCCCCACCGCCGGGCCGGACGACGTCAGCGCTGCAGTGCTTCCGTCAGCTTGACCCGTCCGCCGGTGCGGAGCAGGGCGTTCTCGTAGACCCGGGCGCCGATCACCACGACGAGCGCGGCGGACGCGATGACCACGAGGAGCGACACGATCGGCTCCCACCACTCGGCGGTCCCGAGGAAGATCCGCATCGGCATCCCGATCGGGGCGCTGAACGGCACGTAGGACATGATCCCGAGCACGGTGGGGTTGTCCGCGGCGAAGATGATCAGGAAGTACGGGATCATCACGAGCATCATCACCGGCATCGTGACGCTGCCGACGTCCTCCTGCCGGGAGACGAGCGACGCAGCCGCCGCGAAGAGCGCCGCGATGAGCACGAACCCGAACGCGAAGAACACGACGAACCAGAGCATGCTCGGCCCGAGCAGCGTGAACAGGTTGTCCTGCCCGGTCACGGCGAGGGTCACCGCCGCGGCGATCGCGATCGCGACGATCTGGCCGAGGGCCATCACGCTGTTCCCGATCACCTTCCCGGCGAGCAGGGCCCTGGCCGGGATCGCCGCCATCAGGATCTCAACCACGCGGGTCGCCTTCTCCTCGACGACGCTCTGCGCGATCGACTGCCCGAACGTGACCGCCGCGGCGAAGAACACGATGCCGAACGCGATCCCGACGAGGGAGATGAGCCCCGGCGCCATCGCGTTCGGGTCGAGCAGCTCCACCTTCGGCGAGACGCTGAGCGCCTGGACGACGTCGGTCGGGGCGCTGTCGAGGCCGACGACACCGAACCCGATCGGACCGGACTCTGGCACGATCGCGGCATCGACGTCACCGCTGCGGACGAGTCGCTCCGCTGCGGCACGGTCGTCGACCCGGGTGACGTCGAGCCCGCCGGTCGACGGCAGGGTGACACCGTTCACCACCGCGACGGGCGTGGTGCTGCCGCCGCTCGACTTGCCGACGATGCCGCCGACCACGATCGACGCGACGACCATCAGGAGCAGGATCAGCGCCGAGATGACGAAGGCCTTGCTGCGGAGCCGCGCCTGGATCTCTCGGATGGAGACGAGGCGGACCGCCTGTGCGAACGAGTTCATCGGACGACCTCCCGGAAGACCTCGCTGAGCCGAGCGACCCGGGGCCCGAACGACCCCACCGTCCCCGTGGTGACCGCCCGCTGCAGGACGCGCTGCGCCACGGACTCGGACGCCTCGAAGACCGCGTAGCCGCCGTCGAACTCACGGACGTGCACGTCCGGCTCGTCGCGGAGCCAGGCGACGTCCCCGTCGACCAGCAGCTCCCACGCCGCCGGCCCCGCCGCACGGCGGAGTTCCTCCTGCGGGCCCGCAGCCCGGATCCGACCGTCGGCGATGACCACGACGTCGTCGCAGAGCCGCTCGACCACGTCGAGCTGGTGACTGGAGAACAGGACCGGGACCCCGTCGGCCGCTGCCTCGCGCAGGACGCCGAGCACGGTGTCGACGGCCATCGGGTCGAGACCGGAGAACGGCTCGTCGAGCACGAGGACCTCCGGCCGGTGGGCGAGCGCCGCCGCGACCTGCACGCGCTGCTGGTTGCCGAGCGAGAGCTTCTCGACCGGGTCGTCCGCGTGCTGCGTCAGTTCGAGGCGCTCGAGCAGCTCGGCGGTGCGGGCGGCAGCCGCGCGACGGTCGACCCCGTGCAGCCGCGCCAGGTAGGTGACCTGCTCGGCGACGGGCATCTTCGGGTACAGGCCCCGTTCCTCGGGCATGTAGCCGAAGCGGCGGCGGTCGGCGGGACCGATGGCCTGGCCGTCGATCGACACCGATCCGCTGTCGGCGTCGAGCACGCCGAGCATGATGCGCATGGTGGTGGTCTTGCCGGCACCGTTGCCGCCGACGAACCCGGTGAGCCGACCCCGGCCGACCGTGAACGCCACGTCGTCGAGCACCCGGCGGTCTCCGAAGTGCTTCGTCACTCCCTCGACACTGAGCATCGTGTCCCCTCTCGTGCGGTGGTGGATCCACCGCACCACCGACGCTACGGAGGAACCGCGGACCGCACCTCCCACGCCGGACGGGTTCCGAGCCTCCGTCCCGAGACGGAGGACAGGACCTACCCGCCGGACCGGGCCACCCCGTGCTCGTACGCCCAGACCACCGCCTGCACGCGGTCCCGGAGCTGCAGCTTCTGCAGCACGTTCGACACGTGCGTCTTCACCGTCGCCTCGCCCACGTACAGCCGCTCCGCGATCTCACCGTTGCTCATGCCCTGTGCGAGCAGCCGCAGGACCTCGGTCTCGCGCTCGGTGAGGCCGGGGACGGTACCGTCCGGAACGCCGGCGGGCGCGGATCCCGTCGCTCGGCTGATCACCCGACGGGTGACGTCCGGCGCCAGCAGCGCGTCCCCGGACGCGACCGTCAGCACCGCGTCGATGAGCTTCTCCGGCGAGGCGTTCTTCAGCAGGAACCCGCTCGCTCCCGCGTCCAACGCGGCGAACAGGGTGTCGTCGTTGTCGAAGGTGGTCAGGATCAGGACGGCGGGCGGATCGTCCAGCGCCGTGATGCGCCGGGCCGCTTCGAGTCCGTCCACGCCCGGCATCTGCACGTCGAGGCAGACCACGTCCGGCCGGAGCGTGGTGACGGCGTCGACCGCCGTCGCTCCGTCGGCCGCCTCGCCGACGACCGTGATGCCCGGCTCCGACTCGAGGATGACCCGGAACCCGGCGCGTACCAGGTCCTGGTCGTCGGCCAGCACCACCCGCACGGTCACGTCGTCGGCAGCCATGCGCGCACCAGGAACCCTCCCCGGGCACGTGGCCCGATCTCGATGCGACCGCCGACGGCGGCGACCCGCTCACTCATCCCGACGTGGCCGAGTCCGCCCCGCCGGGTGCCGTCCGCCTCGGCCCTGGATGCCGGACTGGAGGCTCGACTCCCGATCCCGGTGTCCGTCACCTCGATCTCCACCGCGTCCGGCAGGTACCGGAGTCGCAGATCCGCGCGCGCGTCCGGTCCGGCGTGCTTCAGGATGTTGGTCACGGCCTCTTGCGCGATCCGGAAGGCGACGCTGGCGACCGTCGGCGGTACCGCACGCTCGTCGCCGACGACGGTGTACTGCGTCGGGTGTCCAGCGGTCCTGGCCGACTCGGCGAGTTCACCGAGCCGGGCGATCCCCTCGGTGCTCGGTGCGGTGTCGCGGTCGTCGCCGTCCGTCTCGCGCAGGGTGCCGAGCATCTTCCGAAGTTCCTCCACCGCGGTCCGCGCGCTGTCCTCGACGACGCCGAGCGACGTCGCCGCCTGGTCCGGGTCGCGGTCGAGCACCCGTCGTGCAGCGCCCGCCTGGACGCCCATGAGGGAGACGTGGTGGGCGACGACGTCGTGCAGTTCCCGCGCGATCCGGACGCGTTCGAGCGTGACGGCCTGTGCCGCGGTCCGCTCCCGCTCGACCGCGAGCTCGGCGGTGCGTTCGGCGAGCTCGTGCTTCGCCACCGCCGACGCCCATGCGCGGTTGCCCGAGTACCATGCGGCGCCGAAGTACACGAGGTTGATGATGATCGACATCAGCGAGTTCGCGATGAACGGCGAGACCGGTCCGTCGCCGGTCTTCGGCAGGGCGCTCGGCACCGACCAGCTGAACGACAGGGCGATGAACAGCCAGGCGAACATGCCGACGATGACGATCCACCGCACCACCTCGGCGCGGACCCGGTCGGAGCACCACGCCCCCACCGTGTACAGCGCGATGAACAGCGTGAAGTTGTTGAAGAACAGCTCGGGCACGTGCAGGATCTGCATCGCCGCGAACGTCGCAGCCACGACCACCGCGACGGTCATCGGGAAGCGGCGGCGGAATGCGAGGGGGCCGGCGTTCGCCACGACGAGCAGGACGGACAGCCACCACGGTGCGAGCTCCTCGTAGAAGCCGGTCGAGCCGTAGAGGATCGTCGAGATGCCCATCGCGACGGCCAGCACCGCCGCGAGGATCGTGTCCTGCCGGTACTCCGCACGACCGACGGGCAGCCGCGACCACTCGCGCGTCGTCGCCCCCGTTGCGTTCATGCCGTCAACGGTAGCGGCCCGGGTGCGCTCCGGGGGTGGGCGGCGGAGGAGGAGGTCCGGCGCGGGTGGACCGGCGCGGGAGGTCCGGCGCGGGTGGTCCGGCGCGGGTGGGGTCGATTCGCGCGTAGGGGGTCGAATCGCGCGTAGGTGGTCGGGAATTCCGACCTCCTACGCGCGATTCGGCTTTCCATTGCGGGCGTTGTGGGTACTCTGGGCGGTCGCGCAGCGGGACGGGAGGCGCGGTGCGGGCTGGCACCGTGCCTCCCGTCCGTTCCGGCGGCGCTAGTGCTCCGTGCGGCGCGACCACCGGACCAGCAGGAACAACCCGAGCACGACGGCGACGGCCACGAACCCGCCGATCCCCGCCGCTCCTGCTGACACGGCCACGCCGGCGAGCACCGCCAGGACCGGAGCGTCCATCGCCCAGAGCACCCGGATGATCGGCATCGGGTCGCCGACCGGAGAGGGCGCCGGCGTCATCAGGAAGAGCGGCGCGGGCCCGCGGAGGGCGTTGCTGAGATGTGCCGCGACCACGACGATCGGCAGCGCGATGCCACTCCAGACGAGCACGGGCACCGATGCCGGCGCGACGACGGTTCCGAGCACGATCGCGGTCCCGCCGGTCAGGAGCAGCGTCGTTCCGGTCGGCACGATGCTGTGGAGGAGGAGGAGCCGCCCGTCGCCGACGCCGTACATCGGGAGGTCCGTCGTGACCTGCGCGGCATGGTGCAGCCCGCGACTGAACGCGCCGACGCCGGTGTACAGCAGCACCGCGGCGAGGGCCCCGAGCAGGAACCCGCCAGCGGGTGCGACTGCGGCGAGCACCAGGAACGCTCCGGCTCCGGCGACCGCCACGACCCCGGCCGCGAGGCGTGCCGGCGTCCGGATCGCACCGACCAGGTCGCGGACGACGAAGACCAGCCCGAGTCGTGCGCTGCGGCGCACCCCGTCGATCCGCCGCCCGATGGTCGGGAGCGCCTGGTAGGACTCGGCGACCGAGGTGAAGTCGAGGCTGACGGCATGGGCGATCGCCACGTCCCAGTTCGCCGCCTGTGCCGTGAGCGTCGCGTCGTCGATCCGGTCGAGCAGCCACGACACCGCCACGAGCCCGGCGGCCGCGAGGACGAGCAGCACCACGTCGGCTCCGACGACCGGTCCGGCGCTGCTCACCCATGCCCATCGACCGAACGGTTCCGCGGAGACGACCTGCGCCGCCACGGCGAGGAGGAGCAGGACCACGGCGAGCGCCCCGGCGACGCGCGGGAACGCCTCACCGACGAGCCAGCACACCACCGCGACCACGCCGACGAGCGCCCCGCGCAACGCGAAGTCCAGCACGGCGGGCGCGGACACCAACCCGAGCGAGCCGAGCGCAAGTCCGATGAACACCGCGATCCCGCCGCCGACCACGACCGCGACGCCCACCGCTCCGAGGACCCGCGACCGGAACACGGTCCGTCGGCGGAGATCGCTGCCGGCCAGCGCGTGGACGAGGAACGGCGGGGCGACCGCCGGCCCACGGCTCCTGCCGATCAGGAGCGCCGCCGCCCAGATGCCGAGCACGACGGTCCCGGCGATCGTCCCTGCGGCCGACGACGCCAGCGCGGACGAGCTGGCGTCCGTGGTGATCCGCAGCCACACGGTCCGGCCGATCGGGGCCCCGACGATGAGCGCGGCGAGCACGAGCGTGTACGCGAGGTAGGCCCGGTCCCCCAGGTCCCGGACCTGACGGTCGCGCCACACGGCGGTGGCGGCAGCGAGTCGTGCGCTCACCGGAGGGCGCCCAGGTCGACGACGCGGTCGGCGAGCTGCTCGGTGAGGAGGTCGCTGTGCGTCGCGACGACGAGCGACGCACCGGCGTCTCGACGACGGCCGAGCACGTCGCTCACCATCTCGAGGCGTTCCTGGTCGAGTCGTTGTTCGGGCTCGTCGAGCAGGAGCACGTCGAACGGTCGCGCGAGCACGAGCGCCAGCCCGACGAGCTGCTGCTGCCCGGTCGACAGCTCGTGCGGGAACCGCCGCACCAGGGTGTCCAGTCCGAGCGCACCGAGTGTCTCCGTGGCCAGCGTCTCGGCGGTGTCGCGGTCGTCGAACCAGGTCGCGGCGACGAGCCGGACGTGGTCCTGGACGGTCAGGTCGCTCGCCATCGGTGGCAGCCCGATCATCGAGGCGACCCGGCGCCGGAAGGCCGGATCGCGACGGGAGATCCGCGCCCCGGCGATGGTGGCGGTCCCCGTCGTCGGCGAACGCATCCCGGCGAGCACGCGGAGCAGGGTCGACTTGCCGGCGCCGTTGTGCCCGCGCACGATGAGGGCCTGTCCCGCGTCGCACCGGACGGTCGTCGTGGGCAACAGGGTCACGTCGTCGGCCGCGACCACGAGGTCGTCCACGGAGATCATCACGGGCCCAGCCTGCCCTGTCGTCGTACCGTGACGCGAGCACGAGTCCTCGGTTAGCATCACTCCACCGTGGTCAGGGGTGACCGCGCCAGGGATCAGGGGCCCACCATGACCGCACGACGATGGACGACGGTCGGCATCACGACCGCGATGACACTGATCGGCGTGCTGGTCGCACCGGTCACCGCGAGCGCTGCGGTCCCGGACGGCGACGGGACGCTCACCGTGATGCTGACCGACCCGGACAAGCAGCCGATCGCCATGGCCGGCGTGGCCGTGGACCTGCGCGCCGCGGACGGCGGCACCGCCGCGTCGGCGACGAGCGACCAGCGCGGACGCCTGACGTTCGAGGACGTGCCTGCCGGGACCTGGACGCTCCACGGCGAGCGCGAGGGGTCGTACGGCTTCGACGACACGATCCCCGCGTCGCGGACCGGGGTCGTCGTCACGCCGGGTGGTCACGACACCGTCGTGCTCGTGATGCGGAGGGGTGCGTCCATCGGTGGTACGGCGCACAACCCGTACGGCGGGGACCTCTCCGGCGCGTCGGTCGTCGTGCGCGGCTGGAACACCGGCACCGTCAAGCGCACGGTGACCTCGCCGGACGGGCACTACTGGGTGCACGGGCTGCCGAGCGACGACTACAGCGTGCAGGTCAACGCGCACGACGAGACCCTCGACTCGTGGCCGGCGCTCCGGAACGAGTCGTGGGGGTTCCACCGCGATCCTGGATCCACGGCGGCGCGCACGTACGTCCGGGTGTCACACGAAACGGTCGGCCGCTACGAGACGGTCCTCGACGGGATCGACGGCAGTGCGACCGAGGGCGTCACGCTCACCGGCATCGTCAACCCGCAGCTCGACACCGACTTCACGGGCGCCACCGTGCACGTGTACGGCGAGTCCATCGGCAGCACGTTCGACACCCGCATGAGCTACTGGTCCCCGGGCCGCGGCGGGACGTTCGGCGCGGTGTTGAGCGCCGGGCGGTACAAGGTCGAGGTCGTCGGGTGGTCGCCGAGCCAACGTCGGTACGTCTCGTACTGGTACGGCGGCGAGGGCAACCGTCCGGTCGCGGACCGGGCGTCGTCGCACACGATCGTGATGGGCGGAGACCAGAGCCGCTCGGTCTCGTTCTGGAGCACGCGATAGCGGACCGCGCCCGACTGTCGCGCCCGCAATGAGAAAACCCGGCCCCAGAGGGGCCGGGCGGTATGTCACCCATCATACACAGAAATCACCAGCCGGGTGGTCGCCGCGCTCGACCGCACACGGGCGGAAGTTGCGCCGAGCGTGTCTCCGCGGCAGTCAGCTGGTGCCACCAGTGGGCTCCTACGCCATCCGTCGTGTCTCCGTTCAACTTGCCAGCCGGATACCCGGGCGTCGGATTGACGAGCCCGACCGGCACGATCGTGCGCACGTAGCGGATCGGGAACTCGAGGTCACTGTCGTTGCTGATCACGATCGCCGCATCGATCCGGTCGGTGAGCACGTCTATCAGCAGGTGGGACGCGACGTTGACGTCCGAGCCCTTCTCCTCTCGGCGTGCGACCGACGCCATGAACGTCGCGTCGGGCACGTCCGATCCGACCTGGTCACGCACCTGCAGCGGCCAGTCCGCTCGTGTCAGCTGCGGGCGACCGCGCCGTCCAGGGGTCGCAAGCGGTGCCGTCGCGACGCGTGAGACGTAGTTCCCGAGGGCGAGCACGTCGATCGAACCGTGACGGTCGAGTGCGCGGAGGTACGTGTCCTGGTCGTGCTGCTCCGCGGTGTTGTCGGCTCCGTTGACCCTCGCCGTGCAGTAGACGACCCGGGACACAACACAGCTGCTCGGCGGAGCCAGTGCCCGTGATCTGTGGACAACACCTGGTTGCGGGCTACGCTGCGATCCACCGGGCAACGCCGACGAGGAGGTCGCGCATGCACAAGGTCACCTACTCGATGACGGCGTCCCTCGACGGCTTCGCCATGGACGCCGACGGACGCTTCGACTGGAGCGAGCCGGACGACGAGGTCTTCCGCGTCTTCCTCGATCAACTCCGCGGCGTGGACGTGCACCTCATGGGGCGCAAGCTCTACGAGACGATGCTGTTCTGGGAGACGGCGGACGACGTCCCCGGGCTGAGCGATGCCGAACGCGAGTGGACGACGCTCTGGAAGGCGCTGCCGAAGGTGGTGTTCTCGCGCACGCTCACGGAGGTGCAGGGCAACGCACGCCTGGCGACCGGCGGCGTCGCGGCGGAGATCGACCGGCTGCGCGCATCACCGGGCGACGGCGACATCGCGATCGGCGGACCGGAGCTGGCGGCCGAGATCGCGGGCCTCGGCCTGATCGACGAGTACCAGCTGGTCATCGCGCCGGTCCTGGTCGGCGGCGGGACACCGTACTTCGCGCACGGCGGCGACCAGGTGGGACTCGAACTCCTCGAGACCCGCGTCTTCGCGGCGGGGTCGGTGTTCCTCCGCCACCGCGTCACGCGCTGAGCGGACGTGGACCGGACCGCTGACGGACTGGAGGCTCGGTGCCAGCTGGCAC
>JASCOI010000143.1 GCA_029959665.1 Microbacteriaceae bacterium PS02333 | reverse complement strand
ATCGCCCCCCCGGGCGGGCCGCCCGGGCTGCGCCGGCCCCGGGGGGGGGCGCGCGGCCTTTGGAGCCCCCACGATGAAGAGCCCCGGGTCCCCGTGTGAAACCGAGCGCTGGCGAGGGATCGGCGGCCCAACGCTGCTCGATGATCACTCGCATCGACTGACGACTCGTCGAGATGGTCCGTCACGGCCGGTCCTGCGCAAACGGTTCTCCAGCTGCAGTGGTCAGGCTGCGGCGTAGCGGTTGGCGGCTTCTGCCACGGCCCGCACGTACTCCTCGTGGTGGTTGTACGACCCGACCGCGGCGACCCACCCGGCACGCTCGCCGAGCACGTGCCCGTCCGCGCACAGGTAGGCCGCTGCGGTGGCAGCGGCATCGTCGAGGTCGTCCGGATCGGCCAGCCCGTCGCCGTCCGCGTCGACGCCCCAGGACCGCCAGGTCTCGGGGATGAACTGCATCGGACCGATCGCCCGGTCCCACCGCGGATCGCCGTCGAGCGACCCCCCGTCGGTGTCCTGGATGCGGTCGGTGTCGCCGCCGTCGAGCGCGATGCCGACGATGTGCGGGAGCGCCTTGCCGTCCGGGGTGAGCGTGCGCTGCCCGATGGTCCCGTGGCGCGTCTCGACCTCACCGATGCCTGCGAGGGTGGACCAGCCGAGCCCGCAACCGGGTGTGCGTTCCCGCTCGCGGAGTGCGGCGGCGGCGTAGGCCCGCATGGCCGGCTCCGGGATGCCCGTCCGCGCGGCGCGGTCTGCGACCCACTCGCGGTCGGCGGTCACCGGCGCGGCAGGGCGCGACACCACCGACGGGGGCGAGGACGGAGCAGTGGCGGGAGTCGACGCGACCGACGGGGCGGAGGTGGGCCGAGCCTCCAGACCGCTCGACGGCCGGAACCCGGCCGCGACCACCACGGTGAGCGCCGCAGCCGCCACCGCTGCGCCGGTCCCGACGGCGAGGAAGCGCGCGCGGCGCGAGCCTTCGCTCACGTGGTCTCCACGGAGCGGACGGGAGGCACGACTCGCCTCGTCCGTCGAGCGCGCGCCTTGGCGACGAGGCCGTGTCGCGGGCTCGCGAGCCACGCGAGCACGAAGAACCCGGTCGCGACGAGCACGATGGTGCCGCCGACGGGGAGGTCGACGCTCCACGACAGGTACAGCCCGACGAGTGCGGACAGGGACCCGAGGGCCGGAGCCACCACCATCATCACGCCGAGCCGGTCGGTGAGCAGCCGCGCCGTGGCCGCCGGGGTCACGAGCAGGGCGAGGACGAGGACGTTCCCGATCGTCTGCACGGACAGCACCACGGCGAGGGTCACGAGGACGTAGAGCACGAGGTCGAGTGCGAAGACGCGGAGGCCGAGGGCACGAGCGGACTCCCGGTCGAGTCCCACGGCGACGAACTCCTTGCCGAGCAGCAGGACGACCACGACGATCGCGGCACCGCCGACGAGCACGGTGACGACGTCGGAGTCCGGGATGCCGGTGATGGACCCGAAGAGGAACTGCTGGAGCGACCCCGCGTACCCGGGGGCCCGGCTGATCACGACGATCCCGAGTGCGAACGCGGCGGCGAAGAGGATGCCGATGACGCTGTCCTCCTTGAGCCTGCGGTTCTGCGCGATGACCGCGACGAGCACCGAGGTGACGACGCCGGCGATCGCTCCGCCGAGCACGAGGCTGCCGTTCAGGACGAACGCGACCGCGAGCCCGGGGAACACGGCGTGCGCGACGGCGTCGCCGATGAACGCCATGCCGCGCAGCACCACGTGCGAGCCGACGATGCCGCACACCAGGCTCGACGCGACGGCGACGACGAGGGCCTTCGCGAGGAACCGCAGGTCGGGGTTGACGAGGTCGTGCAGGAAGTCGAGCGGGGTGAGCATCAGGCCACCGCTCCGAACGACGCCTGCCAGCCGCCGGCGGCGGTGACATCGGCCGGCGGCCCGTCGGCGAGCACGCGCCGGTCGATCAGCAGGAGCCGGTCGCACGAGCGCACCGCGTCGGTGAGGTGGTGCGTGGTCATGAGGACGGCGTGCCCCTCGTCGGCGAGATCGCGCAGCAGCTCGGTGAGGAGCCGCTGCGTCGGGACGTCGAGCCCGGTGAAGGGTTCGTCGAGCAGCAGCACCGCGGGGCCGAGTGCCAGCGCCCGGGCGACGAGCACGCGCTGCCGTTGCCCGCCGGACAGCTCGCCCACCGGGCGGTCGCGGAGTGCGGTGAGCCCGACGCGGTCGACGGCGCGGTGCACGGCGCGCCAGTCGTGCTCCTTCGGCTGCCGGAAGAGCCCGACCTGCCGGACCCGTCCGGTCATCACGGCGCGTTCGACCGAGATGGGGAAGTCCCACGCGAACTCGTGCCGCTGGGGCACGTAGCCGATGCCGCCGTGCGTGCCGCCAGGCTTCGCACCGAGGACCCGGAGACTCCCCGCGGCGATCGGGACGAGTCCGAGCACGCTGCGGAGCAGCGTGGTCTTGCCGGCGCCGTTCGGGCCGACGAGTCCGACGAACTCCCCGGTGCGGAGGGTCGTGGTGACGTCGGACAGGACCTCGCGGCCACCGAGCACGACCGTGACACCGTCCACGGAGACGACGTCGGGCGCTCCCGCGTCGTGCCGGTCAGGCATCGGAGCCGCCGGCCGGTGCTGCTGCGCGTGCTCGTCGCCGTGCCCGGGCGCCGCGGGCGGCGCCGATCACGACGACCACGAGCACCGGGACGAGGACCCCGGCGCCGACACCGATCCCGAGGACGCCGGCGTCGCTCAGTCCCGATCCGATCGCGGCAGCCGCGGCTGTCTGGGTCGGTGTCGGCGACGCGGACTTCCCGGTCCAGCGAGCCGCGAACGCCGCGTCCGGGGTCGTCGCATCCCCGACGGCGAACCGGACGGGCTCGGTGTCCGTCACGGTGCTGCCGTCGCGGAGGGTCGCGCGGATCTCCATGTCCACGAGGTAGACGCCGGGCTTCGTGAACACCCAGTTCGCGTGCGTGTGGCTGTTCACGTCGACGAAGAGGTCCTGCGGCAGCTGCGCCGCGGAGTCCCAGAGCACCTGGGGCGCGCCGAGCGATCCGCTCTGCAGGTACACGACCAGGTCGCCGGGGCCCTGGACGCCGTGCAACGACATCGTGACGCCGTCCCGCATGACCTCCATCGCCGCGGGGTCCTGCGTGTTCCACCCCACCCAGACGACGCCGCTCTGCTGGGTCTGCGGGATCACCGACACCTCGGTGCCCGGCTCCGTGTGCAGGAAGTCGTACGTGGGATCGTCCGGGACGGCCTGGCGTGCGGCGTCCGAGACGTGCAGGACGGCATCCGACGCAGCGCGCCACTCGGCGTCGGGGCTGACGCCGGAGTGCACCTGCAGGGTCCACTTCCCGTCCTGCCACCGCGGGCCGATGTCGATGTGGCCGTCGTCGAAGGCCTTGCGGTCGGTGACCGTGGGCTCCGAGGCGGACAGGGTCTGCTGCAGCGGGTCGGTCGCGGCGGTCGCAGCGGTCGGGACGAGGGGTGCGACGAGCGTGACGGCCACGAGGGCGGGGACGGCGCGCAGCACGGTGCGTCGGAGTGGTGTTCGGGATCGCATGGGTCTCTCAGGTCAGGCAGTCGTGGAGCGAGTGCGCGTTGTAGCGCATCATCTGGACGTAGGAGTGGACGTCGGGTCCGAAGGTGTCGCCGTAGATCCGGCACACGGCGACGCCCTGCTCGTCGGCCACCGAGGTGAGCGTGGACGACCGGGCGGCGAGGTTCGGTTCGAGGAACACCGCGGGGATGTGCAGGGAGCGGATCGTCTGTGCGAGCCGCTGCCGATCGGCCAGGCTCGGTTCGGACGCCGGGTTCGGGGTGACGAACCCGGAGACGCGCATGCCGTACGCCTTCGCCAGGTAGGCGAACGCGTCGTGCGTCGTGACGAGGTGCCGACGGTCGGTGGGGATCGCCGCGATGGTCGCGCGGACCTGGTCGTCGAGCCGGGTCAGGGTGTCGAGGTACCGTGCCGCGTTCCGCCGGTAGTCGTCGGCGTGCCGAGGGTCCTTCGCCGCGAGGCTGTCCCGGATCACCTTGACGTACGCCTGGGCGTTCCGGACGTCCTGCCAGAGATGCGGGTCGATGGATCCGTGCACGTGCACGCCGAGCACGGCCTGGGGCAGCTGGTAGACCTGCTGCCCGGAGCGGCCGAGGAACCGGAAGCCCGGACCGGCGGGGATCGGCTTGAGCGCGGTGTTCGGCACCGAGACGATCGTGGTCGCGGGGTCGTCGTGCCGGACCTCGTCGCTGCCGTCCTTCCCCGTCCGCTCCGACCGCAGGCTGAACCGGTCGCCGGCGTCCCCGTCGAGGTCGACCGTGATGTCGGCGTGCCCCGAGTCGAGCACGGCGCCCGTCGGGCCCCTGACCGTCGACGGGTCCACGCCGACCGCGAACCGGATCGTCGTCGTGCCGAGGTCGACCGCGCCGGAGGAGTCGTCCTTCCGGAGCGAGGCCCTGAGGTGCAGCGCGTAGACACCGGGCTCCGTGAACGCCCAGCTCAGGTGCGTGTGCGCGTCGGGGGGCAGCGTCGCGGTGTCGTCCCGGTCGTCGCCGTCCCGTGGACTGAACAGCACGTCGGTGTCGCCGAACGTGCCCGTCAGGTAGGCGGTGAGCTCGCCGGGGCCGTCGAGTCCCGTCGCCCGCAGCTGCACCTCCGACGACCGGTCGGCCCCGAGGCCGGTGCCGCTGCCCTCGACGCGGAGGCCGAGCCAGATCGTGTCGAGCGAGACGTCCTCGACGAGCGGGATGACGTCGGACGCGTACTTCGTCGACGCTTCGGCGATGCTCACCTCCGTCGCGTCCGGCCGCAGGTTGGCGTCGAGCGCCTTGATGACGTCGTGCTCCTCGAGCAGCAGGTAGTTGCTGAACGCCAGGTCGGCGTAGGCGACGTCGCGCACGTTCCGGAGACTCGGTTCGTACGTGTGCGAGTCCGCGTCGTCGGGCACGATCGAGCGCACCTGGACGCGGTCGCCGCCGACGTTCCGGACCAGGTCGGCGAGGATCCCGGTGGTCGTGACGACGCGGACGCGTCCGTCCGCCGTCGAGGAGAGGGCGCCACTCGGCGCGCACCCGGCCAGGAGGCCCGCCACGGCCGTGGTGGCGACCGTCACCGCCCACAGACGGCCGATCCGCCTGCTCGCACCGCGCCTCCAGGCCGGGTCGCCCCCGCGTCGGTGACGGGCGGTCATGCCGACAGCCCGCGTCGACGGGACAGGAACCAGGTGGCGGCGCTGCCGGCGCCACCGGCGCCGAGTACGCCGCCGAACCCGATGACGGCGAGCACCCACGTCGGGGTGTCCGGAGCGTCGGATCCGTCAGCCGCCCGATCGCGCTGCACCGGTCGGATGCCGCCGGCCGTGGTGCCGCCGCCCTGGTCGGTGGACGGGTCGTCGACGGCCGCGACCGCCGGGACGGTGGAACCGAACGCCGGTGCGCAGTCGAGGTCCGCGGTCGCCGCGGCGGCTGCACCAGCGCCGGCACCGGCGGACGGGTCCGACCCGCCGACGACCACGGTGAGCGTCTGCCGGTCCGTGCTCGTCCCGCCCCCGGCGAGGGTCACCGTCTGCGTCATGTGCAGGCGGTACGTGCCCTCGGCGGTGAAGCCCCAGTTGCCGTGCGCGTGCACGCCGAGTGGGATCGGGTAGGTGCTCCCGGCGGAGAGGATGCGCTGCGGGCTGCCGAACGACGCCAGCTCGTAGATCGTCACCGTCCCGGGACCGTCGACGGAGTCGAGGCGCCACTGCACCGGGCCGCTCGCCTGGGCGGCGGTGATCTCCTCGGTGTTCCACCCGAGCCACACCAGGGCCGGGTCCTGGGTCTGCGGGATCTGCCACGCGGGGCTGCCGGCTGCTCCGAGGAAGGAGAACGCCCCTCCGGGACTCGAGACCTCCGCTGCGGGCTTCAGCCAGATCGTCGTGGCCGACGGCTCCCGCCAGGTGACGCCGCCCTGCGATCCGTCCTTCACGAGCGTCCGGAGCCTGCCGTCGACGATGCGGCTGCCGACGTCGACGTGTCCGCGGCTGATCACGGTCGTCCGGGCGGTGCCGGCGGCACCCGACGACCGGGTGGGTGCCGTGCAGACCTTGTGGACCATCGACGCGAGCGACGGAGCCGCCGCTGCCTGCCCGCCGTCGTCGGACGGGTCGTCGGTGGTCGTGCCGGCGGCGGAGCCCTTCGGCGTCGTGCCCGAGAAGCACTTCGCGGGGTCGACGTCCTGCACGGAGACTTTGCCGACGGCCACGGCGAGTACGAAGTCGTGCTGCATCGGGCCGCCGTCCGCCGCGACCGCGCTGCGGGTCATGGCCATGCAGTAGACGCCCTCCGCCGAGAACGACCACGAACCGTGCGCGTGCACGTCCTTGCCGATGACGAAGCTCCGCTTGCCGGACGAGGCGAGGAGCACGTCCGGTTCGCCGAAGCCGACCTGCTGGTACAGCGTGAAGTCGCCGACGGACGTCGGTCGGCCCTGGGCGTCCGGGTAGCCCTGCACGTCGTTCAGCGCCCACGTGACGCCGCCCTTCGTCGCACCACCGGGGAGTGACTCGGTCGACCATCCGGGCCAGAGGAGTCCGTCCTGCTGGGTCTGGTCGACGGACCACGCCGAGCTGCCGGGTGCGCCGAGGAAGCCGTAGCCCTCCGGGACGGTGGTCTTCGCCGTCGGCAGGAGCTGCAGCACGGTCTTCCGAGGGTCCCGCCACGTGGGCGTCGCGCTGTCCGTCGTGTCCTTGACGACGGTGTCGAGTGCGTCGCCGCGCAGTCGGGAGGCCACGTCGACGTGTCCGTCGTTCAGGACGGTGGCCCCTGCACGGTTCGTCGCACCGTTCTCGAGGTAGACGTCCCCGTGGCTCGGCCCGGTGCCGCCCTCGCCACCGCCGTTGCCGCCGCCACCGAGGTCCACGCCGTGCTGGCCGCGGCTGCAGGTGGTGATCGTCGACAGGTCGATCCCGGAGCCGTCGGCGTTCGGTCCGACCGCGAAGGTCAGGGTGTCCGAACCGGTCGCGGTGCCGCCGTCGGCCAGGGTGGCGCGGTAGGTCAGCGGCACGCAGTAGACGCCGGGCTTCGAGAAGTACCACTGCAGCGTCCTGGTGGTGGAGCGCACCGGGACCTCCATCGTCCGGGACCCGCCGATCGCGCTCGACAGCGACCCGTAGGTCTTCGCGCCGTCGTCACTGATCGCCGCGACGGTGCCGGGACCGTCCACCGTGCCGATGCCGACGGTCACGTGCCGGTCGCGCACCGATGCCGGATCGACGGCATCGGTGCGGATCGCCACCGCGCCGCCGCCGTTCTGCACGGCGCGCCACTGCCCGGATCGGCCGTCGAGGGTGGCTCCGTGCAGGACGACGTCCTCGGGGTCACGGGCGGACTCCGCGTCCGTGGGTCGCATGCCCGTCGTCGCGACGCTCCGGACGTCCGAGCCGTCGATGTCGAGGCCGAGCTGCGCGGATCCGTGGTCGAGCCGGGCCACCGTGCCGGTCGACGGCGGGGAGGGCAGCGCGGACGACAACCGTGGGACGTCCGCGGAGCCGCACGGTCGGACCTGCTGCAGGTCGACGTCGTCGCCGACCGCGAAGGTGAGGTTCTGTGCGGCGCTCGTCCAGTGCCCGGACGCCGTCCGCATCGTCGCCGTCATCGCGACGCAGTAGACGCCGGGCTTCGTGAACGCCCAGATGTTGTGCGAGTGGTCGTTCCCGCCGATCTCGAACGAGGTGATCCCCTTCGCCGAGTCGAAGTACGTGCTGTTGCGTCCACCCGAGGTGGCACCGAGCAGGAGCACCCGGGCAGCGGGGTCCACCGCGCCGTCCCGCGTCACGCCGTCGAGCGAGATCCCGACCTTCGAGCCCATCAGCGACCGGTCCAGCGACTCGGTGCTCCACCCGGGCCAGACGTAGTCGCCCGAGCCGTTCGTCGAGCTCTGGGGGAAGTACCAGTACTCGGTGCCGACCGGTCCGATCGTCCGCATGTCGGTCGCCCCGGTCGGCGTCTGCACCCGCGCGGGGGCCGGCGTCCGGCCGATCACGACGTCGTCGAGCGACCACAGCGCGCTGTCCAGCCCCCAGTGCAGCTCGCCGTCCGGGCCGAGGTAGGTGCGGAGGTCGTGGTGCCCCGACGTGACGAGGTTCGCCGGCGCATCGCTGTCGCCGTCACCGGGCTGTGCGCACGGCTGGACGGTCGCCGGCATCGCGCCCACCACGACCGTGTAGGTGGCCCGGGTCGAGAGGTCGGTCGCGGGCGTGCCCTTCGGCTCCTTCGTCCGCATGGTCTCGGCGATCGTGAGGCAGTACGTGCCCGGCTGCGTGAAGCTCCACGCCGGGGAGACTCCGTACTGGCCGGGAGCGGACAGCAGGTCGGCCGCGTGGTCGTCGGCCGTCCACACCGGCGCGATGGTCCGCACCGGCGGGTCCTGGTCCCAGTCCACGTCCGACCGGCTGACGGTCCAACCGACTCCGGTGGCGTCCTCGAGCCGGTACGCGCTGTCGAACGCCACCTTCGACGCGAGGTCGCCGTTGAGCTGCCCCGGCTGGGACTGCGTGTCGAACCCGAGCAGCGTCCCGCCCTGTGCCGTGTACTCGGCCGCCGGCTGGTCGGTGCCGTAGACGAGCTGCTCGCCGTTCCCGAAGTCTGCGTCGGACGCCGGCAGCGACCACGTGCCGTCCTGGCCGGCCGTCGGGATGTGCACGACCGCCTCGGACGCGGGACGCCAACTCGCGGCCGCGGTCGCCGGGTCGGTCTTGTCGACGAGGCCGAGCCGTGCGGCGGTCGGCTTGCCGTCCGAGCCGAGGGTGAAGGTCGGGGTCACGGCGAGGTGACCGGAGTCGTGGACCACGGGGGCGCTGCTCGGGGCAGCGACAGCGGGACCGGCCGCGACCGCGCCGGCGGTCAGCGTGGCGACGAGGCCGAGGGAGAGGAGTGCAGAGGTGGTGCGGCGCACGAGCGCCCTTTCGTCTTCGCGGGGCGGGAGGGTTGGACGACGGCACGGGACCGCGCCCGCCCCCCGCGTGCTCGGGGCCGTGGTGGGCCCGCGAGACCC
>JASCOI010000142.1 GCA_029959665.1 Microbacteriaceae bacterium PS02333 | reverse complement strand
CCCCCCGCCCGCGGGGGGGGGCGCCCCCCGCCGGGCGGGGCGGGGCGGGCCCCCCCCCCCCCCCCCGGGGCCTCCAGTGCGTTGCGACGGTGACCGCCGCCTCAGCGAGCGGGCAGGTCCCGCTTCGGGGAACCCACGTACAGCTGCTGCGGGCGACCGATCTTGTTGAGGGGGTCGTTGTTGAGCTCGCGCCACTGCGCGATCCAGCCCGGCAGGCGCCCGATCGCGAACAGCACGGTGAACATCCGCGGCGGGAAGCCCATCGCCTTGTAGATGATGCCCGTGTAGAAGTCCACGTTCGGGTACAGCTTGCGGTCGATGAAGTACTGGTCGCTGAGCGCGATCTCCTCGAGCTCCCGGGCGATGTCGAGCAGGTCGTCCTGCACGCCGAGGGACTCGAGGACCTCGTCCGCCGACTCCTTCACGAGCTTCGCGCGGGGGTCGTAGTTCTTGTAGACGCGGTGTCCGAAGCCCATGAGCTTCACCCCGCGCTCCTTGTTCTTCACGCGCTCGACGAAGCGCTGCACGGGCTCGCCGGAGTCCTTGATCTGCTGGAGCATCTCGAGGACGGCCTCGTTCGCGCCACCGTGCAGCGGGCCGTACAGGGCGTTGATGCCGGCGGAGATCGACGCGAACATGTTCGCCTTCGTCGAGCCGACCAGGCGGACCGTGGCGGTCGAGGCGTTCTGCTCGTGGTCCTCGTGCAGGATGAGCAGCCGGTCGAGCGCCTTCGTCAGCACCGGGTTCGGCGTGTAGGTCTCGGCCATGGTGCCGAAGTTCAGGCGCAGGAAGTTGTCGACGAACGACAGCGAGTTGTCCGGGTACAGGAAGGCCTGCCCGATGGACTTCTTGTGCGCGTAGGCGGCGATGACCGGGAGCTTCGCGAGGAGCCGGACGGTCTGGAGCTCGACCTTCTCCGGGTCGTCGACGTCCATGTCGTCCTCGTAGTACGTGGACAGCGCACTGACAGCACTGGAGAGCACGGACATCGGGTGCGCCGAGTGGGGCAGGGCGTCGAACAGTCGACGGAGGTCCTCGTGCAGGAGCGTGTGGCGGCGGATGCGCGCGTCGAAGTCCTCGAGCTCGGACTCGGTCGGCAGCTCACCGTAGATGAGCAGCCAGGCGACCTCGAGGAACGTGCAGTTCGAGGCGACCTGGTCGATCGGGTACCCGCGGTACCGCAGGATGCCCTGGTCGCCGTCGATGTACGTGATCGCGCTCTTCGTCGACCCGGTGTTCACGAACCCGTAGTCGAGCGTGTTCATCCCGGTCTGCTTCTTGAAGGTCGAGATGTCCACCGTGGACGCGCCGTCGACGCTCGGCAGGATCGGGAACTCCGCCGTGCCACCCGGGTACGACAGCGTCGCGGTCTCCGTCGCCTGCTCGGCGGCGGGACTCACGGGGACGGGCGTCGTTGGCGGTGTGGCCGTCTTCTGAGCGTCATTGGCAGTGTCAGTCACGAGAACAGCCTAATCGCGCCGTCTGTCGCTCGCGCACACCCAGAGCCTCGGAACTTGGTGGGACTCACGAATTGCGGCCGGGTCGCCGCCCAGGTCGCCTACGCCGAAGCCACGCGGCGGCCGCTCGTCAGCCGCTGCGCCGCTGCTGCGATCCGCTCGTCCGTCGCGGTGAGGGCGACACGGACGTGCTCGCCGCCTGCCGCGCCGTAGAAGGTCCCCGGGGCGACGAGGATGCCGCGCTCCGCCAGCCACGCCACCGTGTCGAGCGCCGGTTCACCCCTGGTGGCCCAGAGGTACAGGCCCGCCTCGCTGTGGTCGACGCGGAAACCGGCGCCCTCGAGCGCACGCCGGAGCATGCCGCGACGGGCACGGTACAGCGCCTTCTGCTGCTGCACGTGCGTCTGGTCCCCGAGCGCGACGATCATCGCCTGCTGCACGGGCAGCGGCGGCATCATGCCGGTGTGCTTCCGCACGGCAAGGACCTCGGCGAGCACCGCGGCGTCGCCGGCGACGAAGGCGGCTCGGTAGCCGGCCAGGTTGGACTGCTTCGACAGGGAGTACACGCTGAGCACGCCGTCGACGGAGTCGCCCACGACGCGCGGGTCGAGGATCGTCGGGGTCGGCTGCTGGTCGAACGGTGCTTCCCAGCCGAGTTCGGCGTAGCACTCGTCCCCGACGATCACGGCGCCGAGTGCGCGGGCTCGGGCCACGGCGACGCGGAGTTCCTCGATCGAGAGCACCCGCCCGTCGGGGTTGCCCGGGGAGTTCAGCCAGACGAGCTTCGTGCCTTCCGGCCAGTCGGCGGGATCGTCCGACGCCACGGCGGTGGCTCCGACGAGCGCCGCGCCGAGCTCGTACGTCGGGTACGCCGCAGCGGGGAACACGACGGTGTCCCCCTTGCCGATGCCGAGCCAGAGCGCGAGCCCGGCGATGAACTCCTTCGAGCCGATCGTCGGCAGCGTCTGGTCCTCGGTCAGTTGCACGCCGTGGCGGCGGTCGTACCAGTCGGCGATGGCCTGGCGCAGGGCAGGGGTCCCGGCGACCTGCGGGTAGGCGTGCGCGTCGGTCGCCTCGGACAGCGCCGTCCTGATGACCGCAGGCGTCGGGTCGACGGGCGAACCGACGCTGAGGTCGACGATGCCGCCCTCGTACTCGGCCGCGCGCTGCTTGAACGGCACGAGCTGGTCCCAGGGGAAGTCGGGGAGGTCGAGTGCCACGTGCGTGTCGATCAGCCGCGCGGCGGTTCGGCCATGACGACCGGGTGGTCCTTGTGGATCACGCCGACCTTGGCGGCGCCGCCGGGCGAGCCCACCTCGTCGAAGAACTCGACGTTGGCCTTGTAGTAGTCGGCCCACTCGTCCGGGAGGTCGTCCTCGTAGTAGATCGCCTCGACCGGGCAGACGGGTTCGCAGGCGCCGCAGTCCACGCATTCATCCGGGTGGATGTACAGCGAGCGATCGCCCTCGTAGATGCAGTCGACGGGGCACTCGTCGATGCACGCGCGGTCCTTGACGTCGACACAGGGCTGGGCGATCACGTAGGTCACGGTCGGGTTGCTCCCTTCGAACTGAGCGCTTCGAGTCTACTCGCGGGCGGCCGGCGTCCCTGACCGCGGGCCGTCGGCGTCGACACGGGCGTCGGCGGCGGCACGCGCACCGGAGAGATCCGGCCAGGCGAGCGCCAGCATGGCGACGATCGCCGGTCCGAACGTCCACACGTACCCGGCGGTGTTCGCGAGCACGAGCGGGGAGCTCTGCCCACCGACCGACACCAGCACCTGCGTCGCGACGATGACCCCGATGCCGATGGCCGCGACCATCGCCCGCGACCGGTAGAGCAGCCGCACGCCGACCGTCAGCCCGACGACGATGAGCGTCGTGAGCACGATGCCGATCGGGAAGGCGCCGAGGGTCTGCTGGTGGGTGA
Organism: Microbacteriaceae bacterium PS02333; assembly: GCA_029959665.1. Taxonomy (GTDB): domain Bacteria; phylum Actinomycetota; class Actinomycetes; order Actinomycetales; family Microbacteriaceae; genus Curtobacterium; species Curtobacterium guangdongense. The sequence goes on along the minus strand of JASCOI010000142.1, from coordinate 5,872 downwards.
TCGTGCCGAGTCCGCCGGCGAGGAGCCCGACCACGAGCGACACGACGACCGCGGTCGCCTTCCCGGCGGGGGTCATCTCGGCGTACGTCTCCGGAGCCGGCGCCGACGGCGGTGCGTCGTGCCGGAAGGCCTCGGTCGCCGGCGCCTGGTGGCGCGCACCGTGCGGCATCACCCACGACAGCGCGAGCGGGTCGGCGGGATCGACGGGATCGACGGTGACCTGGGAGCGGTACTGCTCGACCGCCGCGCGGACCTTCGCCCGGACCGGGAGGACGTCCACGGTCAGGTCCGCTTCACCGGAGTCCGGGTCGACGATCATCGAGAACGGGACGTCCTCGGCCTTCGCCGCGTACTTCGCCGCGTGGTGCACCCGCACGTGGTCCGGATGCCCGTACCCGCCGTCGTCGGCGTAGCTGATGACCGCGTCCGCCGCCGTGGAGCGGATCGCGGCGCGGACGTCGTCGACGACCTCGCCGAAGTCGGCCATCGTCAGCGAGTCGGCCGGGGCGTCGTCCGCGGCGACCGCTCGCCCGTCCGGTCCCCACTGCATGCCGGAGTCCGTGTAACGGCGCTCGGGCAGATCGGTCGGTCGGGCGCCGGGTCCACCGAGCCAGAGGTGCGCCGGTCCCCCGAGTGCGGCGAGTGCCGCCGCGATCTCGGTCTCACGGTGGGCAGCGACGCGCGACGCGTCGCCGAACAGCGGCACCAGCTCCGGTGTGAGCATCTCGCCGCGCTCGCCCCTGGTCGCCGTCAGGACGGTGACCTCGGACCCGAGTTCGAGGAGCGTGGCGATGGTCCCACCGGACGACAGGGTCTCGTCGTCGGGGTGGGCGTGCACGATGAGGACACGCTCGGGGCGCGTCGCGGTGGCCTTCGACATCGGGTCCAAGCGTACGGGACCGTGCCCGGACGGACCCCGTCTAGCGCGGGGTGACGATGTACGTCGCGGTCGCCCCGGCGTCCGACTTCGAGAAGGTCAGGACGACCCGGTGGTCGTCGCTCCGGAAGATCCCGAACGCGCTCGACGTGTCCGCCCGCTTCGCCGACTCGGTGAACCCGGCGTCGGTGAGCTGCTGCGCGGCCGCGGTGAAGTCGTCCACCCCGCCGGCCTGCACCTGCACCACCCAGCCGGACCCGTTCGGACCGGTCCCACCGCCGAGCACCGTCCCGTCCACGAGCGGCACCGCGGCGGTCGGGAACCCATCGGGGACCTTGCCGTCCGAGGTCACGTTCGCGCCCTTCAGCGCGGTGTCGAGCGCGCCGTCGATCCCGCCGGCGATGTTCGACATGCCCTGCTCGATCGCGGAACCGTCGATGCCCTGCACGTGCTCGCTCACGTCCGAGGCCACCGAGGACCCGAGGTCGGTCGCCTGCTTCAGGGTGTCCGAGGAGCAGCCGGTGAGCCCGGCCAGGGCGATGCCGGCCGCCACGGCGGCCACGAGCGGGGTGCGGATGGCGTTGCGCATGCGGACAAGCTAACGGGTCGGCCAGGAGGCTCGGCGCGAGTTCCCTGGGAACCTGACGTGGGCCGTTTCGAGCGTTGGAGGACGAATCGCGCGTAGGTGGTCTCGAGGAACGACCTCCTACGCGCGATTCGGCTTTCCAGCGCGGATGGGATGGGACGGAAACGTCCGCCGATGTCGAGGCGGGGGCGTCAGGACAGGTAAACGCGCGCGGCCGCGACGAGCGCGTCGACGCCCACCGGGATCGCGGTCTCCGCCTGCGGCGCGTAGAACGGCGAGTGGTTGCTCGGGATGTCCTCACCGCGACGGAACAGCTCCGGGTCGGTGATGCCCGTGAACCAGTACACGATCGGCACCCCGGCGGCCGTGGCGAGCTGCCCGACGTCCTCCGACGCCATCGCCAGGCCGGACTCCAGGTCGACGGCGTTCGGGACCGCCGGACGGAGGGCGTCGAGGACCTTCGCGGCCTGCTCCGGGTCGTTCACGAGGACGTCGGCACCCGGGAACCGCTCGATCGTCGGCTCCGGCAGGCCGCCCGCCTGGCTCTCGGCACGGACGATGCGCTCGATGGAGTCGATGATGCGGCCGCGGGTCTCCTCGTTGCGCGCCCGCGTGGAGATCTCGATTACGGCCTTGTCGGGGATGATGTTCGCCCGGCTGCCGGCGTGGAAGCTCCCGACGGTCACGACACCGGCGTCGCTCGGGGAGGTCTCGCGGGAGACGATCGTCTGCAGCCGCACGACCGCCGACGCCGCCGTGACGACGGGGTCGAGCGAGGACTGCGGTGCCGAGCCGTGGGCGCCGCGGCCGTTGAACGTGACGGCGAACCGGTCGCTCGACGCCATCACCGCACCGGCGCCCACCGCGACCATTCCGACCGGGGCGGGAGCGGAGTGCTGGCCGAGCACGATCGAGGGCTTGGGGAAGCGGTCGACGAGGCCGTCGTCGACCATCGCCCGGGCACCGGAGATGACCTCTTCGGCGGGCTGGAACACGGCCACGACGGTGCCGGACCAGTCGGCCTTCGTCTCGACGAGGCGCTCCAGCGTGCCGAGCAGCCACGTGACGTGGATGTCGTGGCCGCAGGCGTGCATCGTCGGGACGTCCGTACCGGTCTCGTCGGTGCCGCGGTGCTTGCTCGCGTACGGGAGGCCCGTGCGCTCCTCGACGGGCAGGCCGTCCATGTCGGCGCGGAGCCAGATGACCGGACCCTCACCGTTCGACAGGACCCCGACGACACCCGTGCCGCCGACGCCCTCGGTCACGTCGATGCCGCCCAGCTCGTGCAGCTTCGCGGAGACGACACCGGCGGTGCGGTGCTCCTGGAAGCCGAGCTCCGGGTGGGCGTGGAGGTCCTGGTACAGCGAGAGGAGGTCGAGAGTCACGCACCCACGCTACAACCGAAGACCAACCCGGCCACCTCGACGAGGTGACCGGGCCGGTCGTGGAGGGCGTGCCTCTCCCCACCGGCACGGCCGGCCCGCCGCTGGCGCGTCGGGCCGGAACCGGCGGCGTGGGCCCAGGCGGTGTCGCGGTTACGCGGTTACGCGTCCTGACGCTTCAGGCGGGCGTACGCGCGCTGGCGGGCCTGTGCGTCGAGCTCGACCTTGCGGATGCGCACGGCGTCGGGGGTGACCTCGACGCACTCGTCCTCGCGGGCGAACTCCAGGCACTCCTCGAGGGAGAGCTGGCGCGACGGCGTCATCGACTCGAAGGAGTCGGCGTTCGCCGAACGCATGTTGGTGAGCTTCTTCTCCTTGGTGATGTTCACGTCCATGTCGTCGGCGCGCGAGTTCTCGCCGATGACCATGCCCTCGTAGACCTCTTCGGTGGGGTTGACGAAGAACGTCATCCGCTCCTGGAGGTTCGTGATGGCGAACGGCGTGACGACACCGGAGCGGTCGGACACGATCGAGCCGTTGATGCGGGTCTGGATCGGGCCGGCCCACTCGGCGTAGCCGTGCGAGATCGCGTTGGCGATGCCGGTGCCGCGGGTCTCGGTGAGGAACGACGTGCGGAAGCCGATGAGGCCACGCGACGGCACGATGAACTCCATGCGGATCCAGCCGGTGCCGTGGTTCGTCATGTTCTCCATGCGACCCTTGCGCGCGGCCATGAGCTGCGTGATCGCGCCGAGGTGTTCTTCCGGCGTGTCGATCGTCATGTGCTCGTACGGCTCCTGGAGCTTGCCGTTCTCGTCACGCTTGGTGACGACCTGCGGCTTGCCGACCGTGAGCTCGAAGCCTTCTCGACGCATCTGCTCGACGAGGATGGCCAGCGCGAGCTCGCCGCGACCCTGGACCTCCCACGCGTCGGGGCGGCCGATGTCGAGCACCTTGAGCGAGACGTTGCCGACGAGCTCGCTGTCGAGGCGGTTCTTGACCATCCGGGCGGTGAGCTTGTGGCCCTTGACCTTGCCGACGAGCGGGCTCGTGTTGGTCCCGATGGTCATCGAGATCGCCGGGTCGTCGACCGTGATGGTGGGCAGCGGACGGACGTCCTCGGGGTCGGTCAGGGTCTCACCGATGGTGATCGTGTCGAAGCCGGCGACGGCGACGATGTCACCGGGACCAGCGGACTCGGCCGGGTAGCGGTCGAGCGCCTTGGTGATGAGGAGCTCGGTGATGCGGGCGTTCTGGACGGTGCCGTCGTGCTTGACCCACGCGACCGTCTGGCCCTTCTTCATCGTGCCGTGGAAGATGCGCAGCAGCGCGAGGCGGCCGAGGAACGGCGAGGCGTCGAGGTTCGTGACGTGCGCCTGCAGCGGGTGCTCGTCGTCGTACTTCGGGGCGGGGACGTGCTGGAGGATCGCTTCGAAGAGCGGCTCGAGGTCGTCGTTGTCGGGCAGCGAGCCGTCGGCCGGCTTGTTGCGGGACGCGGCACCGGCACGACCCGAGGCGTAGACCACGGGGACGTCGAGGATGGCGTCGAGGTCGAGGTCGTCGACCTCGTCCGAGAGGTCGGACGCGAGACCGAGGAGCAGGTCCTGCGACTCGGAGACGACCTCGTCGATGCGGGAGTCGGGGCGGTCCGTCTTGTTGACGAGCAGGATCACCGGGAGCTTCGCGGCGAGCGCCTTGCGGAGCACGAAGCGGGTCTGGGGCAGCGGGCCCTCCGACGCGTCGACGAGCAACACGACACCGTCGACCATGGACAGGCCGCGCTCGACCTCGCCACCGAAGTCGGCGTGGCCGGGGGTGTCGATCACGTTGATCGTGATGGGGCCGTCGGAGCCGAACTCGGTCGCGTGCTTCCCGTTGTAGAGCACCGAGGTGTTCTTCGCGAGGATGGTGATGCCCTTCTCACGCTCGAGGTCGTTCGAGTCCATCATCCGGTCTTCGCCCTCGAAGTGGGCGTCGAACGAGTTGGTCTGCGTGAGCATCGCGTCGACGAGCGTGGTCTTGCCGTGGTCGACGTGTGCCACGATGGCGACGTTGCGCAGGTCGGACCGGGTGGCGAGCGCCATACAGGACATCCTTCAAATTCTGGGAGAGTGTCGGGCCGACGTCGTCACGACACCGCACCCGCGGGCAGAACGCCCGACACACCAGTCTACCGGTAGTTCGCAAGTGGCAGGAGTACAGCACATGAGCCGACGGCGAACGTGGGTCGAGATCACGATCGTGCTCATGCTGTCGCTCGGTGGCAGCGCGCTCTACTCGGTGCTGCAGATCATCGACGACCTGTCGCAGACCACCCCGCTCGGGCAGCAGTCCACGGCGCTCAACACGTCGACGACCACGGTGCAGTACGTCGACCTCGCGAGGCAGCTCGTCGGCATCGCGGTGGACCTGGCCCCGGTCGCGCTGGTCTGTTACCTCCTCTGGAACGCCTCCCGCCCACACCTGTCGCGCCTGGGCATCGACCGGTTCCGGGCCGGGTCGGACATCGGCGTCCCCGTCCTCATCGCGCTCGGCATCGGGATCCCGGGGCTCGCGCTGTACTTCACGGGCCGTGCGCTCGGGTTCACCGTGAACGTGAACCCCGCTGCACTCGACTCCTACTGGTGGACGATCCCCGTCCTGCTGCTCTCGGCGATCCGCTCGGGGCTGCAGGAAGAGGTGATCGTCATCGGGTACCTGTACGCCCGCCTCGGCGAGATCGGGTGGGGGCGCTGGCAGATCATCCTGTCCACCGCACTGCTGCGCGGCAGCTACCACCTGTACCAGGGCTTCGGTGCGTTCGTGGGGAACGCGGTGATGGGCATCGCGTTCGGGTGGATCTACACGAAGTGGGGTCGGCTCATGCCCCTCATCGTGACGCACTGCATCCTCGACGCCGCGGTCTTCGTCGGGTACCCCTGGGTGGCGCACGCGTTCCCTGCCCTGTTCACGTAGCGCCGCCGAGGGGGTCACGATGCGTCGGTCGCGACCACACGGCGGACGGGAGGCTCGGTGCGCGTCCGGCAC
>JASCOI010000141.1 GCA_029959665.1 Microbacteriaceae bacterium PS02333 | reverse complement strand
CCCGCCTGCGGCCAGATCCCCGGCCCGGCCCGGCCGGCGCGACCGGCACCATGTGGCCGGCCGGAGCGCGGACGGCCGCGTCGCGGACGCCCCAGAACTGGTCGGTGGGTTCCTGGAGCACCTCGGCGTCGGCGCTCGCGGTGATGCGGTCGAAGACCTCGTCGAGGTCGCTGACCCGGAGCTGGAGCATCGACAGGGCGCCCTTCGCCAGGAGTGCGGCGAGGGCGTCACCGTCCTCCTGGGAGCGGCCGGCGTGCGGCTCGGACAGGACGAGCTCGAGGTCGGGATGCGCGTCGCTGACCAGGGTCACCCAGCGGTGCCCGCCGTTCTCGACCTCGTTGCGGACGGAGAAGCCGATCGTGTCGCGGTAGAAGGCGACGGCGGCGTCGATGTCGTCGGCGAGCACGTGCACGCCGCTGATCTGGATCGTCATGCGACCGACCCTAGGCGGGCGTCCGGGCCCCCTGCTTCTCGGAAACTGCTCGGACCGGGCGCGTCACCACCATCGTGTGGCAGCTCCACATGCCGGACAGGTCCCCGTGGTCGGCGGCTCGGTACTCGGACGGGGTCATGCCGACGAGGGCGGTGAAGCGCGAGGAGAACGACCCGAGGCTCGTGCAGCCCACCGCCATGCACGCCTCGGTCACCGTCACGTCTCCGGTGCGGAGCAGCGCCTGCGCCCGTTCGATCCGCCGGGTCATGAGGTAGGCGTAGGGGGTCTCGCCGTAGGCGTCACGGAAGCGCCGGCTGAAGTGCGCGGTGGACATGTACGCCGACGCGGCCAGGGCAGGGACGTCGAGGGGCTCGGCGTACTCGCGGTCCATCCGGCTCCGCGCGCGGCGGAGTCGGCGGAGCTCGTCGAGGTCGGTCATGGTGTCATCCTCCTCGTTCACCGAACTCTGTGCGTGCACACAGTCACCGGTCGTCCGGCGTCCCTACTGTTGCACTCCACGGGCACCGTGCCCGGATCACGTTGGGAGCATCGACATGGGATTCCTCGACCGACTGCTCGGCCGCGAAGATCGATCGCAGCAGCAGGGGTGGAACGGGCAGCAGCAGGGCTGGAACGCGCCGCAGCCGCAGGGCTACCAGTACGGGCAGCAGTCGTACAACGCGGCCCCGCCGACCGGTGGCGCGCCTGGCTCCGGTCCTGCTCGGACCGAGGACCAGCAGGCCGTCGAGCGCTACCGCTACCTCCTGCGCACCGCGCCGCCGGAGCGCATCGAGGAGGTGCATGCCGAGGCCTTCGAGCGGCTCACGCCCGAGCAGCGCCAGATGGTCTACGACGAGTTCACCCGCACGGCCCCGGCCGGCGACGCACCCCGTGGCAACGACCCGCGGTCACTCGCGCAGGCGGCCACGCGGTCCGAGATCCGGCAACCAGGGTTCATGGAGCGGTCGCTCGGCGGGATGGGCGGCGGCGGTGCATTCGGTCAGCGTCAGGGGCCGTCGTTCGGCAGCATGCTCGGTGCGTCGATCCTCGGGACCGTCGCCGGGTACGTCATCGGTTCGACGCTGATGAGCGCGTTCCTGCCCGATCCGTCCGGCTTCGACGGCGGCACCGACGCATCGGGGGATGCGGGTGACGGTGGTTCGGGGGACACTGGGGGCGACTCCGGTGACGGCGGCGCGTCCGACGGCGGCGGGTTCGACAACGCGTCGTGGGACAGCGGCTCCGACCTCGGTGGTGGCGGTGGGTTCGACGACTTCGGTGGCGACTTCGGCGGGTTCGACGTCTGACCCTCCCGCTCGATCCGGCACCGACCCACTGGTACGTCCCGTGTTCGACAAGGGAGCGGCATGGCGATCATCGAAGCCTCCGGGCTGACCAAGACCTACCGATCGAAGTCCGGGCCGGTGCACGCGTTGGCCGGACTCGACCTGTCCGTGCCGCAGGGCACCGTCAAGGCGCTGCTCGGGCCGAACGGCGCCGGCAAGACCACGACGGTCAAGGTGCTCACGACGCTCATCAAGCCCGACAGCGGCACGGCGTCGATCGCCGGGGTCGACGTCGTGCGGGACCCCCAGGCGACCCGTCGGTCGATCGGGGTGTCCGGGCAGTACGCCGCGGTCGACGAGAACCTCACCGGGTTCGAGAACCTCGAGATGATCGGGCGGCTGTACCACCTCGGTGGCAAGGCGTCCCGTGCCCGAGCCCGCGAGCTCATCGACGTGTTCGACCTGTCCGAGGCGGGGGACCGTCCCGTGAAGGGCTTCTCCGGCGGCATGCGTCGGCGCATCGACCTCGCCGGAGCTCTCGTGATGAACCCGAGCGTGCTGTTCCTCGACGAACCGACGACCGGACTCGACCCCCGCAGCCGACTGTCCCTGTGGGGCATCATCGAGCGCCTCGTCGCCGACGGTGCGACCGTGCTCCTGACGACGCAGTACCTCGAGGAAGCCGACCGGCTCGCCGACGACATCGCGGTGATCGACGACGGCAGGGTCATCGCCGAGGGCACGGCCGACCAGCTCAAGGCGCAGGTCGGCGGACACCGGGTCGTCGTCACGCTGGTCGACGAGACCGACGGCGACGCGGCGGTCACCGTGCTCCGGCGCTACGGCGTCGGTGAAGTGGAGGCGTCCGGCGACGGACGCACCCATGCGATCGCCGTGGAAGCCGGGCCGACGGCGCTGCAGCGCGTGCTCGCCGACCTGGGCGAGGCCGGCATCGAGCTCCACGACGCCGGCATGCGCCGCCCCACCCTCGACGACGTGTTCCTCCGGCTCACCGGGCACGCCGCGACCGAGGACGAAGCCGACGACGCACCGGCCGCCAAGCAGAAGGAGGCGGCACGATGACCGCCGTCGTCACCACGCCGGGCCGACAGCTGCCGGTCGTCGTCACCTCACCCGTCGCGGTGTGGTTCGAGGACGGCTGGACCGTCACCAAGCGCAACCTCATCAAGATCAAGCGCTCGCCCGACATGCTCGTCTTCGCCGTGCTCCAGCCGATCATGTTCGTGCTGCTGTTCAGCCAGGTCTACGGCGGTGCGATCGCCGTGCAGGGCACCGACTACACGCAGTTCCTGATGGCGGGGATCTTCGCCCAGACCGTCGTGTTCGGCGCGACGTTCTCCGGCTCCGCGATGGCGCAGGACCTCAAGGAGGGGCTGATCGACCGGTTCCGGACGCTGCCGATGTCGTCGTCCGCCGTCCTCGTCGGGCGCACGAACAGCGACCTCGTCCTCAACACGATCTCGATGGTGATCATGATGCTCACCGGGCTGCTCGTCGGCTGGCGGGTGAACTCCTCGCCGCTGGAGTTCCTCGCCGGCGTCGCGCTGCTGCTGCTCTTCAGCTACTCGTTCAGCTGGGTGATGGCGCTGCTCGGCATGAGCGTGAAGACGCCCGAGGTCATCAACAACGCCTCGTTCATGATCCTGTTCCCGCTGACGTTCATCTCGAACGCCTTCGTCCCGAGCGACACGCTGCCGCTCGTGCTCCGGGTGTTCGCGGAGTGGAACCCGGTGTCCTCCCTCGTGCAGGCCGCCCGAGAGCTCTTCGGGAACGTCGGCTCTGCACCGGTGCCCGACATCTGGACGATGCAGCACCCGATCACCACGGTGCTCATCGGCATCGCCGTGATGCTCGTCGTGTTCGTGCCGTGGGCGGTGAACAAGTACACGCGGATCAGTTCGAAGTAGCCGCAGCGGCTTACGATCGTGTCGAACCGTCGACGCGAGAGGGCCCATGACCGCGACAGATGCCGAGCGTGCCGGCGAACAGGCTGCTGCCCGCGATGCCACCGAGCCCGGTCCGGACCGCAGCACGCGGGTCCGGCGGTGGATGCTGCAGGGCTCCGACCAGGGTGCCTCCCACCAGGGGCCGCACCAGGTCGAGGTCGAGAAGACCCACTCGTGGTGGCGGGTCATGTGCCTCACCGGCGTCGACTACTTCTCGACGCTCGGGTACCAGCCCGCCATCGCGGCGCTCGCCGCCGGGCTGCTCTCGCCGATCGCGACCATCGTGCTCGTGCTCGTCACGCTCTTCGGCGCGCTGCCGGTCTACCGCCGCGTCGCCCAGGACAGCTTCCGCGGCGCCGGGTCGATCATGATGCTCGAGAAGCTGCTGCCCTGGTGGGCGGGCAAGCTGTTCGTGCTGGTCCTGCTCGGGTTCGCCGTGACGGACTTCATGATCACGATGACCCTGTCCGCCGCGGACGCCACGGCCCACATCGCCGAGAACCCCTTCACGCCGCACTGGTTCACCGAGATCCCGGTGCCGCTGACCCTGGCGCTGCTGCTCCTGCTCGGCGTGGTGTTCCTGCGCGGGTTCAAGGAGGCGATCGGCATCGCGGTCGGACTGGTCGCGGTGTACCTGGCGCTCAACGCGGTCGTCGTCGCGGTCTCGCTCTGGCACGTGTTCGAGCGCCCGACCGTGGCGAGCGACTGGTGGAGCGGACTGACCGCGCAGCACAGCAACCCCCTCGTGATGATCGGGATCGCGCTGATCGTGTTCCCGAAGCTCGCGCTCGGCCTGTCCGGGTTCGAGACCGGGGTCGCGGTGATGCCGCAGGTCCGCGGGGACGCGGCCGACGGCACGAGCCCCCGTCCCGAGGGCCGCATCCGCGGGACCAAGCGGCTGCTGACCGTCGCCGCGGTGATCATGAGCACGTTCCTCATCACCTCGTCGATCGTCACGACCTTCCTGATCCCGCAGCACGAGTTCCAGCCGGGCGGCGGTGCGAACGGTCGCGCGCTGGCGTACCTGGCGCACGAGTACCTGGGGGGCGTGTTCGGGTCGGTGTACGACTTCTCGACGGTCGCGATCCTGTGGTTCGCCGGCGCGAGCGCGATGGCCGGACTGCTCAACCTGGTGCCCCGGTTCCTGCCCCGGTACGGGATGGCCCCGCAGTGGGCGAGGGCGACCAGGCCCCTGGTCATCATCTTCACGCTCATCGCCTTCGTGATCACGATCATCTTCCAGGCCAACGTCGACGCGCAGGGCGGTGCGTACGCCACGGGCGTGCTCGTCCTGATCACGAGCGCCGCCGTCGCGGTGACCCTGTCGGCCCGGCGCAAGCAGCAGAAGAAGCGCACCATCGGCTTCGGCGTCATCGCGGTGGTGTTCGTCTACACGACCATCGCGAACGTCATCGAACGCCCGGACGGCGTGCGCATCGCTGCGGTCTTCATCATCGCGATCGTGGTCGTGTCGCTCGTGTCCCGAGTTCGACGGTCGTTCGAGCTCCGGGCGTCGTCGATCGAGCTCGACGCGACCGCCAGGCAGTTCGTCGAGGCGGATGCCGACCAGTTCAGCTCGGTGTGCATCATCGCGAACGAACCAGGGGCGGGCACGGCGGCCGCCTACCGGTCGAAGGGACGCGAGGAGCGCCGCGACTCGGGCATCCCGGCCCGCGTCCCGACGATGTTCCTCGAGGTGCTGCCGGCCGACTCGTCCGACTTCGAGGAGGACCTCGTCGTCGAGGGGCACGTGGTGCACGGGTTCCGGGTGCTCCGGGTCCGGTCCGGCAACGTGCCGAACACCATCGCGTCGACGTTGCTCGCGATCCGGGACATCGCGGGTGTCGTCCCGAGCATCTACTTCGAGTGGAACGAGGGCAGCCCGATCCGGAACGCCGTCCGCTTCGTCTTCACCGGCGTCGGCGACGTCGCTCCGGTGACGCGTGAGGTCCTGCGCGAAGCCGAGCCCGAGGTCAATCGCCGACCGAGCGTCCACGTGTCGTGACGGGCACGGCCGAGGCGAGCCGAGCCGCGAAGCCGACCGGCGGCATCGCCGCGGTCGTCGTCGCAGCGGCGGTGTGGGGGACCACCGGGACGGCGACGCACTTCGCTCCCGGCGTGCCCGCGTTCGTGTTCGGTGCCGTGACGTTCGGGCTCGGCGGCCTCGTGCTCGCCGGCCTGGCCGGACGCGGCACGCTCCGTGCCGCGGTCGCTCCGGGGACGCGGGGCTGGGTCTGGCTCGGGGCAGCGGCACTCGCCGTGTACGCGGTGGCGTTCTACGCGGCGCTCGCCGACGCGGGTGTGGCGCTGGGGACGACGATCGCGATCGGGTCGTCGCCCGTGTTCGCCGGGCTCGTCGAGTTGGTCGCAGAGCGTCGTGCGGTGGCGCGGCGGTGGGTCCTCGCGACGGTCGTGAGCGTCGTCGGGATGGTCGTCGTGACGCTCGCCCGTTCGACGTCGAGCTCGTCCGGGTCGCTCGCGATCGGTCTCGGAGCCGCCCTGCTCGCCGGACTGACCTATGCGCTCTACTCGTGGGCGATCGCCCGTGGGATGGGCTCGTTCCGGGCAGCGGTGCCCGGCGGGCCGACGGCCGAGATCGTCTCGCGGGCACGGCCGAACGGGCGGGGGCTCGTCGGCGCGGTGTTCGGGCTCGCTGCGGTGCCGCTCGTGGTGCTCGCCGTGGTGTCAGGTCACGAGTACCTCGCCGTGCCGTCGGACTGGCCGGTGTTCCTCTACCTGGCGCTCGTCCCGACGGTGATCGGACACTCGCTGTACGCGCTGGGGCTCAGGACGGTGACGGCGTCGGCCGCGACGCTCCTGTCGTTGTTCGAGCCCGTGGTGGCAGCGGTGCTCGCGGTGCTGGTCGTGGGGGAGCACCTCGGGGCCGTCGGGTGGGGCGGCATCGTGCTCGTCGTGCTCGGACTGGCGTTGCTCGCGGTGCCGGGGCGGGCGTCGCGGCGCTGAGTGTTCGTGCTTACCGACTCGGAGCGACGACTGGGTTCCGAGTCGGCCCCGCACCCGCGCGCCACGATCCCGCGCGCCACGGCCCGCACGCCACGCCCGCGCGCGCCCGCGCCTACTCGCCCAGGATCTGGTCGCGCACCTTGCGGCGCAGGACCTTGCCGATCATCGAGCGGGGCAGGTCCTCCACGACGACGATCCGACGCGGCACCTTGTACGCCGCCATGTGCTCGCGGGCGTAGGCCCGGAGCGCCTCCGCGTCGAACGAGGACGGGTCGCGCGGCACCACCGCGGCGACGACCTGCTCGTTGCCCGCCTGGGTGATGCCGACGACGGCGACCTCGCGGACGCTGGGGTGCTTCACCAGGGTGTCCTCGACCTCGGACGGGGAGACGTTGAACCCGCCCGTGATGATGAGCTCCTTGAGCCGGTCGACGATCCGCACGTAGCCGTCCGCGTCGATCGCGACGATGTCCCCGGTGCGGAACCAGCCGTCGGAGGTGAAGACCTCGTCGGTCGCCTCGGCCTTGCCCCAGTAGCCGCTGAACACCTGCGGCCCACGGACCTGCAGCTCACCCGGCTCGTCGGTCCCGAGCACCCGGGTGGGCTCGTCCGGGTCGGCGACACGGGCCTCGGTCGAGGGGAACGGCAGCCCGATGGTGCCGAGCCGCCGGGCGTCGGACACCGGGTTCGCCATGATGACGGGGGAGCACTCGGACAGGCCGTAGCCCTCGACGAGGTAGCCGCCGGTCCGCGCCTCCCACGGCTCGACGACGTCCTTCGACAGCGCCATCGCCCCGGAGATCCCGATCTCGATCCCCTCGAGGGACACCTTCTTGGAGTCGGCGGCGTGCTGCAGCCTGGCGTAGATCGGCGGCACGGCGGGGAGGAACGTCGGCGGGTGCTTCTTCATCGCGGTGAGCACGAGGTCCGGCTCGAACGCCGGGAAGAGCACCAGGCGCGAGGCCATGCTCATCGCGAACGTCAGGCACAGCGTCAGCCCGTAGGCGTGGAACATCGGCAGGATGGCGTAGACGACGCTCCCGTCGCCCGGCTGGATCTGCGGGACCCATGCACGGGACTGCGCCGCGTTCGCGATGAGGTTGCGGTGCGTGAGGACGGCACCCTTCGGCGTCCCCGTCGTGCCGGACGTGTACTGGATGAGGGCGGTGTCGTCGGTGGACGGCCGGGCGTGCTTGCGGGACAGCCGGCGGGAGGACACCAGGTCGTCCCACTTCGTCGTGCCGCGGACCTTCGTCGTCAGCTTCGCGCGGGACTCCCGGGCCTTCGCCACGGGCAACGTCAGCGCGAGCCGGGTGCTCCGCGGCATGGCCTTCGTCAGGTCGACGGACACGATGGCGTCGAGTCGTACGTCGGCGGGGAACTCCTGCAGCGTCGCGACGGACTTGTCCCATGCGATCGCCACCTTCGCGCCGTGGTCCTCGAACTGGTGCCGGAGCTCGCGCGGCGTGTACAGCGGGTTGTGTTCGACGACGATCGCCCCGAGCCGCAGCACCGCGTAGAACGCCACGACGTGCTGCGGGCAGTTCGGCAGCACCAGTGCCACCCGGTCGCCAGCGGTGACACCGAGCTTGCGGAGGCCGTTCGCCGCACGGACGATCTGGTCCTCGAGCTCGGCGTAGGTCGTCGTGCGCTTGAAGAACTCGAGGGCGACCTTCTTCGGGAACCGCTTCGCGGACTGCTCCACGAGGTCGAAGAGCGACCCGGTGGGCTCCTCGATGTCGTGCGGCACTCCTGGTGCGTAGGCGGCAAGCCAGGGACGGGGCGTGTCGATGCTCACCCGCCCAACCTAGCGGGGCACCCGACCGTGCGCTGGGAGCCCGCCCCGCCGGACGGCGCACGATGAAGGCATGTCCTTCGTCACCGGTGCACTCCGCTCCCGCCTCCAGGCCACGTTCACCGGCAGCACGACCGGTCGACCCGAGTGGGTGGACGAGCTCGAGCAGGGCACGGACGCCGGGTTCTTCGGACCGGGTTCGGCGACGTGGTCCGTGCACGGCGGCAACCACACGATCGTGGCCGGCGTCCGTGCGTTGCTCGTCCAGGCCCTGCACCCGGGAGCGCTCGCCGGTGTCGCCGACCACTCCCGCTACCGCGAGGACCCGTTCGGCCGCCTCGCCGGCACCATCCGCTGGATCTACACGGTGTCGCACGGGGACACCGCGACGGCCAGGGGAGCGAGCCAGTGGGTGCTCCGGCTGCACGAGAAGGTGCGCGGGCAGTACGTCGACGGCCACGGGGTGACGCGGGACTACACCGCGAACGACCCGGACCTGGCGCGGTGGGTGCACCTCGCCTTCACCGACGCGTTCCTCCGGAGCGCCCAGCGGTGGGGTGACCCGATCCCGGGAGGCGCCGACGCCTACGTCCGCGAGTGGGCGACCGCCGGCGAACTCATGCATGTGGAGGACCCGCCGCGCAGCGAGGCCGAACTCCGCGCGCAGATGGACGGGTACCTCGACCGCGGCGAGCTGGCCGTCACACCGCGCACCCGCGAGGTCGTCCGCTTCATCCGCAACCCGCCCCTCGCCCGGATGCTGCGGCCCGGCTACCAGGCGCTGTTCCAGGGCGCCGTGTCGACCCTCGACCCGCGGCACCGCTCGATGCTCGGGCTGCGCCAGGCGGCGATCGGCCCGGTGGAGCTGCCCGTCGGACGGGCGACCGGCATGGTGCTGGACGGCATCGGCGGCGTGCTCGGCAACCAGTCGGGGACGGCGCGCGCCGCGCGCCGGCGGCTCGCCCGGCGGGCGCGCGCGCCCGCGGCACCCGCGGCCGGCGCCCC
>JASCOI010000140.1 GCA_029959665.1 Microbacteriaceae bacterium PS02333 | reverse complement strand
GCGCCCCCCCCGGGCCCCCCCCCCCCCCGCCCCCCCCCCCCCCGCCGCCCGCCCCCCCCGGGGGGGGGCCCCGCGACACCGTGTCCGTCTGCTCGAGGGCCCGCTGCACCGCGATGCGGTCGGTGCCGGACGTCGGGTGCAACAGGTCCTGGTGCGGGAACCGTCCGCGGGACACCAGGTCGCGGACGGTGATGCCGTCCGGCGCGATCGGCGTCTGCGGCAGCATCGCCACGCGGCGCGCGACGGCCTTCGGGCGGAACGACGAGATCGGCGCACCGTCGAGGTACACCGCGCCGGCGGTGGGCTTGAGCGTCCGCGCGAGCGCCTTCAGCAGCGTCGACTTCCCGCACGCATTCGGGCCGACGATGACGGTCAGCTCACCGTCGGGGATGTCGACGTCGAGCCCGTCCACGACGACCCGGTCGTCGTACGCGAGCGTCAGGCCCCTGGCGCCCAGGGCAGTGGCCGGCGAAGCCACCGCCGACGAAGCCGCGGCGCTCAGTTCTCGGCCTTGCCGTGCCGCCAGTAGCCCATGAACGCGACCTGCTTGCGGTCGAGCCCGACGCCACGCACGAGGTGCCGCCGGAGTTCCTTGATGCACCCGGCCTCCCCGGCGATCCAGGCGTAGAGCTGCGAGTCGGTCACGGGCGGGATGTCCCAAAGGACCTGCTGGTCGACGTCCACGTCCACCAGCTCGTCCGAGGAGGAACAGGCACCACCGGCCACCGCCGTCGACGCCCACGCGTGCACCTGGTCGGTCATCCGCACGCCGTGGGACGCGCCGTTCCGGGCGATCCAGCGGACCTCGACCCCGGCGGGTGCGGTGACCGGCAGCCGGTCGGCGTCGGTCGGCACCTCGATGAAGACGTGTCCGACGGTGCTGACGTCGAGGGCTTCGAGGATCGCGCAGATGGCCGGCGCGGCGGTCTCGTCGCCCGCGAGGAGGATCCGGTTCGCGGAACCGGGCGCGAACTCGGCGGCACCGGTCGGCAGCTCCGCCGGGGACGAGGGCACCGCGGGTCCGACGATCCGGAGCTCGTCGCCCACCCGGCAGGACGACACCCACCGCGACGCGGGACCGGCGTCACCGTGGGCGACGAAGTCGATGTCGAGCTCGTGGGCGTCCGGGCGGAACGAGCGCACCGTGTAGGTGCGGAGCGGGTTGCGCGCCTCGTCGGGCAGCGCGCGCCAGGCCGCGTACCAGTCCTCGCCGTCGGGCAGGTCCGTGAACCCCAGCCCGGGGATCGGCAGGACGACCTTGATCCGCTGGTCGAGCCCGACCGAGGAGAACGCGCCGAGCTCGTCGCCGGCCAGCGTCACCCGGACGAAGTGCGGGGTGAGCGACGTGACGGCTGCCACGCGGACGGAGAAGACACGGTACCGGGCTGCCACGCGTCGAGTATGGCATGCCTTACCTAACGACTCCAGGGCACCAACCACCTGCGAGACTGGCGCTCGTGCCCGATGCTGACGACGAATTCCGCGACCTGGCCGACCTCGCCCGCGCGAGCGGCGTGGCGGAGCCGCTCCGAGCCTCCCGGCAGGAGATCCGGACCCCGACGGGAGGCGCCGTCTCCGCGATCCGGTGGCAGGATCCAGCGGCACCCGGCCGGGAGGCTCGGATCACCTACCTGCACGGGCTCGGGATCGACGCCCACAGTTTCGACCAGACGGCCATCGCCGTCGGCCAGCCGGCCGTCGCCCTCGACCTGCCAGGCCACGGCCGGTCGGCGTGGCGGGACGACGCCGACTACGCGGCGTCCGCGACCGCACCCACCGTCCTCGCCGCGATGGACGCGCTCGACGTCCCGCCGGGGGTCCTCGTCGGGCACTCGCTCGGTGCGATCCTCGCGGCACGCATCGCCGCCACCGCTCCGGAGCGCGTCACCGGACTCGTGCTCGTCGACATGTCCCCGGACTTCGCCCAGCGCGCCGTGGACCGGATCGCGCGGGCGCTGGAGACGGAACCGCCGTTCACGTCCCTCGACGAGGTCGTCGACCGGGCGATCGAGGCCCGCGTCGGCGACGACCGTGCGGTGCTCCTCCGCGAGGCCCGGCACACCACCCGGCTCGGCCAGGACGGACGGCTCGTCCGACGGCACCACTTCCCGCACCTGCCGGAGGGACGGACGTCGTCGGTGGGCCGGTTCGCGGACGCCTGGCCCGACCTGGAGTCACTCGAGGTCCCGATCCTGCTCGTCCGCGGCGACCGGGGCTACGTCTCCCCGAAGCTCGTGACCACGTTCGCGGAACGACTCCCCCACGCGACGATCGTCACGGTCGAGGCACGGCACGCGGTGCAGACGCAGGCACCGCTCGAGCTCGCGGCGGCGATCCGGGAATGGGCGGCTCGTAACGGTTTGTTGCACGGGATCGAAGAAACCCCCGCGCGCCGGTAGCCTCTTCCGAGCGCCAGCGACGACCGTCGTGGTAGCCCGGAAGGAACCCACAACCCATGAGCCCCCTCCTCCCCCGCCCTCGACGCCGTCGCACCGCGATGGTCGCGACCGCCGTGGCACTCGTCACGGGCATCGCGCTGGCGGGCTGCGCCGGATCGTCGAACGAGACCGGTGGCACCGACGCCACGGTCCGGGTCGGCCTGGTCCTCGAGCCGACGAGCCTCGACATCCGCACCCAGTCGGGCGCCGCGCTCGACCAGGTCCTCATCGACAACGTGTACCAGGGCCTCGTCGGGCGCACCGCCGACGGCGACGTCCGCGACGTGCTCGCGTCGAAGCACGAGGTGTCGAGCGACGGCCTGACGTACACGTTCACGCTCCGCTCGGGCACCACCTTCCAGGACGGCAAGCCCGTCACCGCGGACGACGTCGTCTGGTCGCTGCAGCAGGTCAAGGACAACGCGTCCTACGTCGACTCGGCGAAGCTCGCGAACGTGTCGTCGATCGCGTCGCCGTCCTCGGACACCGTCGTCCTGAAGCTCTCGAAGCCGGACTCCGACCTGCTCTGGAACCTCACCGGGCGCTCCGGCCTCGTGCTGGAGAAGGCCGCGAAGAACGACCGCTCGGACACCGCGAACGGCACCGGCCCGTACGAGGTCGCGAGCTGGAAGCAGGGCGACTCCCTGACGTTCAAGCGGAACGCGGACTACTGGGGCACGAAGGCGAAGGTCGCGAAGATCGTCTTCCGGTACATCACGCAGCCCTCGACGGCCGTGAACGCGATGGCGAACGGCGACCTCGACGTGCAGACCGCCGTCGACGGCACGCTGAAGAGCCAGCTGCAGAACTCCTCGGACATCACGCTCCACACGGGCAAGACGACCGACAAGTACACGCTCGCGTTCAACGACCAGAAGGCGCCGTTCACCGACAAGCGGGTACGCCAGGCGATCCGGCAGGCGATCGACTCGAAGGCGATCATCAAGGCCATCGGTGGCACGGGCGTCGAGCAGGGTGGCCCGATCCCCGAGCTGGACCCCGGGTACGAGGACCTCACGGACATCGACGCGTACGACCCCTCGAACGCGAAGAAGCTCCTGGCCGAAGCAGGATCCCCGAAGCTCGACCTCACGCTGACGTACGCGAACATCTACCCGTCGACGATCGGCGACGTGCTGAAGTCGCAGCTCGCCGACGTGGGGATCACCCTGACGGTCAAGCGCGTCGACTTCGCCACGTGGCTCTCGCAGGTCTTCGAGAAGAAGGACTTCCAGCTCTCGATGGTCGACCACGTCGAGGCCCGTGACTTCGGCAACTGGGCGAACCCGGACTACTACTTCGGGTACGACAACGCCGAGGTGCAGCAGCTCTACGCGGACTCGGTCGCGGCGACCAGCGCGGACGAGAAGGCGGCCGACCTCCGGAAGGCGGCGAAGATCGTCAGCGAGGACGCGGCCGGTGAGTGGCTGTACACGTCGACGTCGATCACGGCCGTCCGGAAGGGCGTCACCGGGGTGCCCTTCGACGGCACGAACTCGCGCTTCGACCTCTCGAAGCTCGCGGTGAAGTAGGGCGAGCCGAATAGCATCGACTCCGTGACCCGGTTCCTCGTCGGGCGACTGCTGCTGCTCGTCGTCGGTCTGCTCGTGGCGAGCATCATCATCTTCGCCACGCTCCGCGTGCTCCCCGGCGACGTCGCGCAGATCGTCGCCGGCACCCAGGCCACCCCGGCGCAGGTCGAGGAACTCCGGCAGCAGCTGGGCCTCGACCGCCCCGTGGTGGTGCAGTATCTCGACTGGATCGGCGGTGTGTTCCGCGGGGACCTGGGCAGGTCGCTCGTCACGAACGGTGCTGTCACGCCCGAGATCACCGAGAAGCTCGGCGTGACGCTCCCCCTGGCGGGCATGTCCCTCGCCGCCGCCCTCGTCCTCGGCGTCCCGCTCGGGGTCGTCGCGGCCGTGCTCCGTCGCCGAGCGGGCGGTGCGGTCATCGCCTTCGTCGCCCAGGCGGTCGCCGCGGTCCCGATCGTGTGGGCCGGGATGCTGCTCGTCGCACTCTTCGCGGTGACCCTGCACTGGCTGCCGACGCAGGGTTTCCCGCTCGACGGCTGGTCCGAACCCGGACGGGCGTTCTCGTCGCTGGTGCTCCCCGCGCTGACCATCGGGGCGGTCGAGGGGGCCGTCATCCTCCGCTTCACCCGCTCCGCCACGCTGTCGGTGCTCGACGCCGACCACGTCCGGACGGCCGCGGCGATCGGCCTGACCCGGAACGGCGCGCTCGTCCGGCACGGCCTGCCGAGCGTGGCGCTCACCGTGCTGGCGGTCCTCGGCGTGCAGATCGCCGGGCTCCTCGTCGGCGCGGTCGTCGTCGAGCAGCTGTTCTCGCTGCCGGGCGTCGGACGGATGCTCGTGACCGACGTCGGTCGCCGCGACATCACGAAGGTGCAGTCCGAGCTGCTCGTGCTCACCGGCCTGGTGCTCCTGGTCGGGTTCGCCGTGGACGTCGTCCACCGTGCGCTCGACCCCCGACAGCGGGAGGCGTCGTGAGGGGCCTCCGCCGCATCGTCGCCCGGCCGACGGGCGTGTTCGCCGTCGTCGTGCTCGGGCTGCTCGTGGTGCTCGCCGTCGTGTCCCTGTTCTGGACGCCGGAGAACCCGTTCCGCGCGGACCCGTTCCACCAGTGGGAGCCACCGAGTGCGGCGCACTGGTTCGGCACCGACGGGGTCGGGCGCGACATCGCGAGCTACCTGCTCGCCGGCACCCGCACGACCGTGATCGTCGCGGTCGGGTCCGGCGTCATCGCGAGTGTCGTCGGGATCGTGCTCACGGCGATCGGGGCGCTGACCGCGCGATGGGTGCGCGAGGGCATGGCCGTGCTCCTCGACATCCTGGTGGCCTTCCCCACGCTGCTCACGGCGATGCTCCTCACCGCGATCTTCGGCGGGTCGCTCGGCGTCGTCATCGTGTCCGTCGGCCTGGCGTTCGGCGTGACGATCGCCCGCGTCGCCCGCGGAGAGATCCGGCGCATCGCCAGGAGCGACTACGTCGTCGCGGCCAAGGCGTCCGGTGTCGGCCCGTGGGGCGTGCTCGTCCGGCACCTCGTCCCGAACGCCGCGCCGCTCTTCACCGTGCAGCTCTCGCTCGCGATGGCGACCGCGGTCCTCGCCGAGGCGGGCCTGTCCTACCTCGGCTACGGCGCGGGTTCCGGGACGGCGTCGTGGGGCAGCCTGTTGTCCGACCTGCAGACCTACATCGGCGTGCACCCATGGAGCGCGACGTGGCCGGGTGCCGCGATCGCCCTCGTCGTCGCGGCCCTCTCGCTGCTCGGCGACGCCATCCGCGACGCCTCCGACCCGCGCCTGACGACGGGTGACGCGGCGCGGGACGCCGACCGTGCACCGAGGACCGAACCCGTGCCGGGCACGGACTCCGCACGGGTCACCGGGACCGAGGGGATCGCATGACGCCCACCGACGCGACCAGCACGGCGACCACCGGCGCGACCGCGGCCGGCGGCCTCGAGGTGCGCGACCTGTCGGTCCGCATCACGGGGCGGACGGTCCTGGACCGCGTGTCGTTCACCGTGCCTCCCGGCCGGCGCGTCGGCGTGATCGGCGCATCCGGATCCGGCAAGTCCATGACGTCGCTGGCGCTGATGGGCCTGGAGCCGAGCGGCGCCGACGTGACCGGCAGCATCCGACTGGACGGCGAAGAGCTCGTCGGGATGCGCGACAGGGAGCGCGCCGCGTTCCGTGGCGCCCGGATCGGCATGGTGTTCCAGGAGCCGGGCACCGCGCTCGACCCGCTCCGCCGCGTCGGGAAGCAGATCGCCGAACCGCTCCGACTGCACCGTGGACTCGACCGTCGGGCCGCCGACCGTGCAGCGGTCGAACTCGCCCAGCAGGTCGGGCTCCCCGATCCCTCGTCGCTGCTCCGGCAGTACCCGCACCAGCTCTCCGGTGGACAGCGGCAGCGCATCTGCATCGCGATGGCGATCGCCGGCCGGCCCGACCTGCTCGTCGCGGACGAACCCACGACGGCGCTCGACGTCACCACCGAGGCGCGGATCCTCAACCTGCTCGAGGGACTCGACGTCTCCGTCCTGTTCGTCACGCACGACCTCGCCGTACTCGCCAGGATCGCGGACACGGCCGTGGTGCTCGATGCCGGCCGGGTCGTCGAGACGGGAACGGTCGCGGACCTCCTCGCCGCTCCGCAGCACCCCGCCACGCGCGCACTCGTCGATGCCGCCCGCGCCACCGCGAGGAGGACCCCGTGACCGCCCTGGAAGCCGTCGGACTGCACCGCACGTACCGACTCCCCCGCCGCGGCCCGTTCGAGCCCGGCCCGGTCCGCACCGCCGTGGACGGCGTGGACCTGACGGTCCCCGACGGTGCCCGGCTCGGGATCATCGGGGAGTCCGGTTCCGGCAAGTCGACCCTCGTCCGCCTGCTGGCCGGACTGGAGGCCCCTTCCGCAGGCACCGTGTCGGCCGGCGGTCGTCCGGTGACCGCGTCCGGGTCCGCGGCCGCGATGCGCTGGTTCCGTCGCGAGACCGGGGTGGTGTTCCAGGACCCGTACTCGTCGCTGGACCCGCGGATGCGCGTGGGGGCGATCGTCGGGGAGCCGCTGCGGGCGCTCCGGATCCCGGGGTCGCACCCGTCCCTGGTCGCGTCGGCGCTGTCGCGGGTGGACCTGCCCGCCGACGCCGCGGACCGGTACCCGCACGAGTTCTCGGGTGGGCAGCGGCAGCGGATCGCGATCGCCCGGGCGGTGGTGCACGGGCCGCGGATCCTGTTCGGGGACGAGCCGATGAGTGCCCTCGACGTGGTCGTCCGCGCGCGGGTGATCGACCTCTTCCACTCGCTCGCCGCCGAGCTCGGGTTGACGCTCGTCCTGGTGTCGCACGACATCGGCGTGGTGCAGCGGCTGTGCGACTCGGTCGCGGTGATGTCGGCCGGCCGCATCGTCGAGCACGGGCCCGTGTCCCTGCTCGACGCCCCGGCGCACCCCCTGACGCGCGCGCTCGTCGACGCCGCCCCCACGCTCCCGTAGCCCGCGCCCCCGCCCGGCCCCGCCGCGCCCGACCCCGCCCCGCCGAGGTTCCAGAATTACGGAACCTCGGTGCCCCGCACGAGTGAGTCGTGGAACTTCGACGGACGTGAGCGGTGAGTCGTGGAACCTCGGCGGACATGAGCGGCGAGTCGTGGAACCGAGCGGGGCGACGGGACGTCGTGCGCCCGCGTCCCGCCCGCGGGAGCGGGGCGACGGGACGTCGTGCGCCCGCGTCCCGCCCGCGCCCCAGGTCCGCTGTGTTCGAGTGGTGTGCGGGTGGGAGCGGAGGCTTGCCTCGGCGCGGATGCCCTCGGGAGCATGTCGAGCACCGCATCTCGAAGGGGAGACCACGGATGACCGAACACATGACCAGACGGGCGGCGCTCGGCCTCGGGCTCGCCGCCACCGCATCGGCAGCGACCGGAGCACTGACCCCGAGCGCAGCCTTCGCCGGCACGACGCCCGCCGGACACCCCGGCCACGGCTCCGGCCCCGGCCACGCCCACACCGCCGCCGCGATCACGAAGCAGTTCGAGGCCGACACCACGACGCTGCTGAAGAACCCGCTCAACGGCTGGGCGCTCTACGGCACGGCAGCCCCTGCAGCCGACTACTGGACGAAGTACGACAGCGTGCCGGTGCCGGAGCTGTCCGACACGATCCGGGTGTCGGACTACGCCTCGACGATGTACATGCGCGTCGCCTGGTCCGTCCTGGAACCGTCCGAGGGCGTCTACGCATGGGACACCGACGCCGCGTTCCGTGGCATCCTCGCCGAGGCACGGAACCGAGGCCTCCGCCTGGCCTTCCGGGTCGTCGTGGACAGCCGCGACAAGTCGACGGACTTCACGCCGGACTGGGTCCGCGCCGCCGGTGCCCAGGGCTACGAGACACAGACCGGCAGCAAGACCGTCTGGTCCGCCTACCCGGACGATCCGGTGTTCCAGACGAAGTACGCCGCGTTCGTGGCCGCCCTCGGCAAGGAGTACGACGACCCCGCGACGACGGACTTCATCGACGGCTACGGGCTCGGCAAGTGGGGCGAGGGGCACTCGATGCGCTACCTCGACACCGCGAACCGCGAGCCGGTGTTCGACTGGATCATCGATCTGTACCAGGACCACTTCACGCGGGTCCCGCTCGCACTGAACTACCACCGGATGATCGGCGCGGGCAAGGACTGGGGCGACCCGGACCCGGACAGCGAGCGCATGCTCGACGGCGCGTACGAGAAGGGCTACGTCCTCCGTCACGACGCCTTCGGCATGACGACCTACTACGGGTCGTGGGAGAGGTCGATGGCCGCGAAGTGGCGGTACAAGCGCCCGATCATCATGGAGGGCGGCTGGGTCACCCAGCTGCACGACGTGACGCAGGACCCCCGCGGGTACGTCACGGCGGCGGACGTCCGGCACGGCGAGTTCGACGACTCCGCCGAGGCACACGTCAACATGATGGACTTCCGCATCAACGAGACCCAGACGTGGTTCACCGACGTGTACCCGCTGACGCAGCAGTTCGACGCCGAGGGCGGCTACCGGATCTACCCGTCGAAGCTCGTCGTCCCGGGAACGGTCACGGTGGGTGGCACGGTCGACGTGTCGCACGAGTGGACGAACATCGGTTGGGGCTACCTCCCGGACAACATCCCGGTGTGGAACGGCAAGTACAAGGCCGCGCTCGCGCTCCTCAGGGCCGACGACTCCGTCGCGAAGGTGTTCGTCGACCGGAACTCGGACCCGTCCACGTGGCTGAAGGGCTCCCCGACGTCGTACTCCTTCCGCCCATCCCTCGCCGGGGTCGCCGCCGGGTCCTACCGCTGGGGCGTCGCGATCGTCGACACCACCGCCGGGAACGTCCCCGGCATCCAGCTCGCCGCCAAGGGCACCACGGCGGCCGGCTGGCTGGTCGCCGGTGCCGTGACGGTCGCCTGACCGCGCCCAGCCGGGCGGGGCGGGGGGGGGGGGGGGGGGGGCCGCGCCGCGCGGCGCCCCCGCCGCGGCCGCCC
>JASCOI010000013.1 GCA_029959665.1 Microbacteriaceae bacterium PS02333 | reverse complement strand
GGCCCCCCTGAGGTCCCACTTCGTGGCGCCCCCCCCCTCACGGCGGCGACACGGAGTGCGATCTCGTGCGTGCGTGCGGGTGGACGTGTGGGACGACGGGCCGGGCGTGTGAGGCGGGGTGGGGCGTGCCTCCCGTCCGGATCTGGTCCGGACCGGGTCCGGTCGCGGTTCCACGACTCGCCGCTCAGGTCCGTCGAGATGCCACGACACGCCTGCGGGCGCGCTCGAGATGCCGGAATTTCGGAACCTCGACGGACCGCGCTCGGAACGGACCGCGCTCGGGACGGGACGCGCAGGTTGGGCAGCGGCACGCTGCACGCGGCACGCGCCCGTCACGCGGCGGAGTCGGCCTCGACGGAACGGGACGACGACGCTGCCGGAGCCTCGTAGTGCGCCCGCACCAGGATCGGGCGGTGGTCCGAGATCCCGGCCGGCAGCGTCTCCACCCCGGCGATGTGCAGCCCGACGCTCGTGGCGAAGTCGAAGTGCCCCGTGAACTTCCGGTACCGCAGGTACGTCGGTTGGTCGGAGAGCGAGAGCGCGAAGCCGTGCGACTCGATCTTGCGGCGGAGGTTCGTCTGGAACCAGGGGTAGTTGAAGTCGCCGACCATGATCGCGGGGGCCTCGCTCGACAGGTCGCGGACGAACTGGTGCGCTGCCTCGATCTGCTTGCGGCGGAGGGAGTTCGTCGCGGTCAGGGGCGAGGCGTGGAACGACGCGACGATCACGTCGGTCGATGCCTCGCGGTCGCGGAGGTGCATCGCGATGAGTCGTTCGTGCGCCGGCGCGAGGACCCGGTCGTGGAGCGACTTCTGCAGCGAGTGGATGCTGAAGTCCTGCACGTCGAAGCGGTCGTCGCGCTTGTAGATCGCGAGGCCGAGCCGGTTCGCCTTCGTCGATGCCGCGAGCGTGAGCCCGCCGACGGACGGCGCGAGGTCGTTGCTGTCGCACTCCTGCACGCAGATGACGTCGGCCTCCGACGCCTCGGCCAGGGCGGCGAGTTCGCCGTTCGCGGTGTGCTCCCGCAGGTTGTAGCTGACGACGCGGATGGTGGTGGGTCGGACGTCGGTGTCCGTCGGGATCGTCCCCTGCTGGTCTGGCACGGCCATGCTGCCTTCCTTCCGGAGTGGGGTCCCTGCGTCCCGCTCAGTCTGCCGCGGCAACGGTACTCGTCGACCTCAAGCAGTTTCTGAGACTGTAGCGCCTGCCGGGTTTCGTGCGCGTGACGGCGACACGAACGGTGGTGGCGACGGGAAACCTGGATGCGGCGCTCATGCGCGGACCCGGCGTGCCGGTCGGACGGTCTCCCCCGCCGTCCGACTCATCACGACGCCCTCGATGCAGGCCACCACGAGCAGCGCCGCGATCACCCAGAACGTCAGGACGTACGCGCCGTCGCCGGCGAGCCCGGCACCGGCGCGGATGACGACGGCCGCGACGGCGACACCGAACCCGGCGGCCGTCTGCTGCAGCGTCGAGGACAGGGTGTTCGCCGGGGTCATGTCGGCCTGCTCGACGTCGGCGAAGGCGATCGTGTTGTACGCGGTGAACCCCACCGAGCGTGCCGCGCCGCTCACGACGAGCAGGACGGCGAGCAGCCAGAACGGGGTGTCCGGCGTCAGGAAGGTCATCGCGACGACCGTCAGCGCCGCGATCGCCGACGACACGATGATCACCGGTCGATACCCGAACCAGCGGAGGAACGGCGTGGTCGCGGGCTTGATGCCGAGGTTGCCGACGAAGACGAACAGCACGGCGGTGCCGGCCTCGACGGCCGTCCACCCCCAGGCGTCCTGGAAGAGCAGGGGCAGCACGAACGGCACCGCCGACACGGCCAGGCGGAACAGGCTGCCGCCCGCGTGCGACACCCGGAAGGTCTCGAGCCGGAACGCGTCGAGCCCCATGATCGGGTGCTGCGCCCGACGGAAGTGCCGGATCGCGAGCCAGCAGCAGGCGGCGCCGACCACGCCGGACACGATCGTGGCGACGACCGGCACGGTGTCGAGCGCGAGCAACGACGCCATCACGACGACCCCGCCGAGGCCGACGCACGCCAGCAACGACCCCGGCCAGTCGAACGGCACGCGCTGGGCCGCCCGCTCCTGCGGCACGAGGACGAGCGCGGCGATCAGGGCGATCACCCCGAGCGGGATGTTGACGAGGAAGATCCAGTGCCACGACAGGGTGTCGACGAGCACACCGCCGACGAACGGCGCGATGATCGGCGCCGCGAGGGCCGGCCACGTCAGGATCGCGATCGCCGTGACGAGCTGTTCGCGCCCGGCGCTCCGCAGCACGACGAGCCGTCCGACGGGCACCATGAGCGCCCCGCCGATCCCCTGCACGATCCGCCAGATCGTCAGTTCGACCAGTCCCGTCGACAGCGCGCAGAGTCCGGACGCGATAGTGAACACCGCGATGGCACCCACGAACACCGTGCGCGAGCCGACCCGGTCGGTCAGCCAGCCGCTCACCGGGATGAACACGGCGAGCGTGACGAGGTACGCGGTGATCGCGATGCCGATCGCCGCCGAGTCCACCCCGAGGTCACGGCCCATCGCCGGCGCAGCGGTGGCCAGGATCGTGCCGTCCAGGAGCTCCATGAAGAACGTCCCCGCCACGAGCACGGCGACCGCGGTGCTCCCGGTGCGTCGGCGGGCAGGGGCTGCTGTCGATGTCGTCCTCGTCATGTCAGACCAAATGCTATGCCCGCCACCACCCCATGACGTTCTGCAATGTGGAACGGTGGACGTGACGACGTTGTCCGGGCGAGCACCGCTGGACCAGCGTGGGACCCGTCGAAGGAGGATCGATGCCGACCACCCCCGCCACCGTGACCGCGAAGGGCTCGTGGGAGCCGAGCGCTCCGGCGCCGCACCACGTGCTGCAGGACGCGCACCTGCCCGTGATGACGCTCCGCGAGTCCGCCCTGACGAACAACACCGCCGTCATGCAGGCGTACGTGGAGCGGCACGGGCTCCTGTTCGCGCCGCACATGAAGACGCACATGGCGCCGGCACTCGCCCAGCGGCAGATCGACGCCGGCGCGTGGGGCGTCACCCTGGCGTCCGTGCAGCAGGCGATGGTCGCGTGGGAGCACGGGCTCCGGCACGTCCTGATCGCGAACGAGGTCCTCGACCCGGCAGGGCTCCGCTGGCTCGCATCGCGCCGCACCGTCGACCCCTCGTCGGACGTGCTCTGCTACGTCGACTCGACCGCCGGGGTCGAGGCGGCCGCCTCCGCCGCGTCCGAGGTCGACGGCGAACTCCACGTGCTGGTCGAGGTCGGGTTCCCCGGCGGTCGCACCGGCGCCCGATCGGCGGCGGCAGCGGCGTCGGTCGCGGAAGCCGCCTCCGATGCCGGTCTCGTCCTCCGCGGGGTCTCCGGGTACGAGGGCGGTCTGCCCGGCGTCGACGAGGCCCGCGCGTACGTGGCCGGTGTCCTCGACGTGGCCGCCGCCGTCCGCCCGCTCATCGCCGGTCCGCGCGCTCTGCTGAGCATGGGCGGCAGCGCCTGGTTCGACGCCGTCAGCGAGGCCGTCGCGGCCCGCCCGGACGACCTCGACGTGCTGCTCCGCTCCGGCGCGTACCTGACCCACGACGACGGCTTCTACGAGGAGCGCACGCCGTTCCACCGCCACCCGACGGAGGGCGCGCTCCGCGCCGCCATCGAGGTCTGGGGGCGGGTCACGTCGTGCCCCGAGCCCGGCCTGGCACTCGTGGCCGTCGGCAAGCGCGACATCTCGTTCGACGAGGGGTTGCCGGTGGTCCGGCAGATCCGGCCGGCTCGGTCTGGAGGCTCGGTGCAGGTGTCGGGGACCGCACCCGTCCCAGGGGCGGTCACCGTCACCCGCCTCGACGACCAGCACTGCTACCTCGCGCTGGCGACCGGGGTGACGCTGACGCCGGGCGACGTCGTCGTGTTCGGCATCTCGCACCCGTGCACGGTGTTCGACAAGTGGCGGCAGGTGCACGTCATCGACGACGACGACACCGTGCTCGAGACGATCGCGACGTGGTTCTGATGACCGTGACCGACGCGCAGGAGCTGCCCGCCCGCAACGCCGCCCTGTCGCTGCGCCGCGGCCTGCGCATCCTCGACCTCGTCGCCGACCGCACCAGGAACGGCGAGCCGTCCGTCAGCCTCACGACCCTGAGTGTCGAGCTCGGCACGTCGAAGTCGACGGTCCTGCGGCTCACGGCGCCCATGATCGAGAACGACCTGCTGCGCCGCACCGCGGACGCCGGGTTCACGCTCGGGCTCGGGGCGCTCCTGCTCGGCCAGAGCTACCTCGAGGGAATCGACCTCCGCGCGGCCGCCGCACCGTTCCTCCGTCGCACCGCCGAACGCACCGGGCTGACGTGCCACCTCGTCGTGCCGGACGGCACCGACATCGTGTACGTCGACAAGGTCGAGACCCGCGGGACCGTCCGGATGGGGTCCAGGATCGGCAACCGTCTGGCGATGCGCAACACCGCCTCAGGCAAGGCGATGGTCGCGTTCGGGGACTCCGAGCTGCTCGACCGCGTGCTCGCACACCCGGCGACCGCGATGACCGAGCACTCGATCACCGACGACGACCGGTGGCGGCAGGAGATCGGCAGTACCCGGGAACGCGGGTACGGCATCGACGACCGCGAGAACGAGCCGGACATCCGGTGCGTCGCCGCCCCCGTCTTCGACCACGCCAACCAGGTCGTCGGTGCGATGAGCATCTCGGGCCTCGCCTCGCGCTTCCGCACGACCGCGGTCCGCGAGCTCGGCGACGGCGTCGTCCGCACCGCGCTGGAGATCTCGGTGGCGCTCGGGTCGTCGTCGGCGCAGCTCGCCCTCGCCCGGGGTGCCCGGTGACCGGCGTCCTGACGTTCGGCGAGACGATGCTGCTCCTCGCCGGACGCGGAGCGCTGACCGACCTGGACACGATGCGCGTCGACACCGGCGGCGCCGAGAGCAACGTCGCGATCGGTCTGGCCCGCGCCGGGGTCGACGTGACCTGGATCGGCCGGGTCGGCGCCGACCCCGCCGGTGACCGGGTGCTCGCCGACGTCGCGGCCGAGGGCGTCGACGTGGTCGCGGTGCGGGACCCCGAGCGGTCGACCGGGATCATGGTCAAGGAACGACTGACGGACGGCCGCACCCGTGTGACCTACCACCGGCGCGGCTCGGCCGGTTCCGGGTTCACGCCGGCGGACCTGCCGTCGGGGCTGGTCGAGCACGCGTCGCTCCTGCACGTGAGCGGGATCACCCTGGCGCTCTCCGAGACCGCTCGGGAGACCGTGCACGCCGCGGTCGTCCGGGCACACGACGCCGGCGTGCCGATCGCGTTCGACGTCAACCACCGACCGAAACTCGTCGACGACGTGACCGGACGCGGGTACTACCGCGCGGTCGCCGCGCGGTCGTCGGTCGTGTTCGCCGGTGACGACGAGGCACGGCTGGTCCTCGGCCACGACGCGGACGACGGCGACGAGGAGTCGCTGGCGCACGAGCTGGCCGCGCTCGCGAACGGTCGTGCCGTCGTGAAGCTCGGGTCGCGCGGTGCGGTCGCCTCGATCGACGGCGTGCTGCACCGCCGCGCGGCGAGCCCCGTCGCCGTGGTCGACCCGGTCGGCGCCGGTGACGCGTTCGTCGCCGCCTGGCTCGCCGCCGACCTGGCCGGCGACTCCCCCGACCAGGCCCTCGACCGGGCCGCGGACGCCGGTGCGCTCGCCTGCACGGTGGACGGCGACTGGCGCCGTCCCGACCCGGCAGCGCTCGGCGTCGTGGACCCTGCCGGCATCGACCACGCCGTCCACGACCGCGTCGACCGCTGACCACGATCCGAAGAAGGAACGCACGATGACCGACACCGCATCCCCCGCCACACGCCCCCAGCGGCACCGACACGACGCCGGCCCGACGATCGCGATCCTGCGCGGCGGAACGGGTGACCACGTCGAGGACGTCATCCGCACGCTGGTCGACAGCGGCGTGAGCGCGATCGAGATCACCACGAACACCCCGCGGTGGCGCGAGGGCATCGCATGGGCCGCCGAGCGCTACGGCAGCGCCGCGTCGATCGGCGTCGGCACCGTGCTCGACACACGACAGCTCGACGAGGCAGCGGCGGCCGGTGCCACCTTCGCCGTCAGCCCGCACACCGACCAGGCGATCGGCGAGCGGGCGCACGAGCGGGGGCTCGGCTGGTACCCGGGCGCCGCGACGCCGACCGAGATCGTCCGGGCGTGGCAGCTCGGTGCCCGGGCCGTGAAGGTCTTCCCCGCCGCACCGCTCGGCGGCCCCGCGTTCCTCAAGCACGTGCTCGCGCCGCTCGACTTCGTGGACGTCATCCCCACCGGGGGCATCGGGGTCGACGACGCGGCCGACTACCTCGCCGCCGGTGCGGTCGCGGTCGGCCTCGGCTCCCCGCTCGTCGGCGACGCGCTGACGTCCGGCGACCTCGACGCGCTCCGCGGACGCGCCGAGCGGCTCGTCGCCGGGCTGTCGCGGTGACGAGCGTCCTGCTCCGCGGCGGCTCGGTCGTCGGCGAGACCGGAGTGCTCCGAGCGGACGTGCTCGTCGAGGACGGCCGGATCACCGGGGTCGGGACCGACCTCGACGTCCCGACCGGCGCGACCACCGTCGACTGCGGCGAGCGCCTCGTCATGCCGGGGTCCGTCGACGCGCACTCGCACGGCGGGTCGCTCGTCTTCGATCCGGAGGTCCAGCTCGCGCTCCTCCGGCAGGGCGTCACCACGATCGTCACCGGGCAGGACGGCGTCGGCCCCGCCCCGGGAGACGGGTCCTACGCGGCCACCTACTTCGCTGCGATCGACGGCCCACACCCGACGTACCGCGGCGGCGGCATCGGTGCCCTGCTGGACACGTACGACGGGACGACCCCGCTCAACGTCGCGACGCTCGTCCCGGCCGGGACCGTCCGGCAGCAGGTCGTGGGCGACGTCGACGGTCCCGCGACGCCCGAGCAGCTCGCGGCGATGCGTGTCGAGGTGCGTGCGGGCCTGGACGCCGGCGCCGTGGGGCTCGCGACCGGGCTCGACTACGTGCCGGGACTCTTCGCCGACACGGCGGAGCTCGCCGAGCTGTGCACCGAGGTCGCGGCCGTCGACGGGCTCTACGTGTCGCACATGCGTGGCGGCTACGAGGCGAACGCCCGCGCGGGCCTCGACGAGATCGCCGCCATCGTCCGGTCGTCAGGGGTCCGGGCGCACGTGTCGCACCTGCACGCCCCGGTCGACCTGCTCCTCGAGGCACTGGCCGACCTCGAGCGGACCGGCACCCCGATGTCGTTCGACGCGTACCCGTACTCCCGGGGCTGCACGATCCTGTCGATGCTGCTCCTGCCGGCAGCCCTCGCCCGCCCGGGGACGACGGACCTGGCCCGGGCGATCGCCGACGAGGACGGTCGTGCCCGTGTCCGCGGTGCGCTGCTCGACCGGGTGCTCGGCCGCGCCGACCTCGGCACCGGGTGGGCCGAGCAGATCACGCTCTCGCACGTGCCTGCCGCGGAGTTCCACGCGCTGCAGGGCCGGACGCTCGCCGACGCGGCCGAGGCCACCGGGACCGACCCGGTCGACCTCGCCCTCGACGTGCTCGTCGACTCGGACCTGCAGGTGACCGTCGTGATGCGGGTCCCCCGGCCGCGGACCGCCGACGACCTCGCCCCACTGTTCCGGCACGAGGGGCACACGGCGGGCTCCGACGGCATCTTCGTCGGCTCGCACCCGCACCCGCGGGCGTACGGCACGTTCGCGCGGTACCTCGAGGAGTACGCGGTCGCGGGTCGGCTGACGTGGCCACAGGTCCAGCGGAGCCTCTCGACCACCGCCGCCCGGCGCTACCGGCTCGGCGACCGCGGACGGGTCGCCGTCGGGGCCGTCGCGGACCTCGTCGTGGTCGATCCCGGGACGGTCTCGGCGCGGTCCTCGTACGACCACCCGATGCGTGTCGCCGAGGGCATCGACGACGTCCTCGTCGCCGGGGTGCTGGTGCTCGCGGACGGTGCGCTGACGCACGAGACCCCCGGCCGGGGCCTCCGTCGGGGTCGGTGACGGGGCTCGCAGACCGGGGGTCGCTGAGACTGGACTCAGCTGCGCGGGATCAGGCGTCCTCGACGTCGGTGACGCGGGTCTTCGTGGGCAGGACCGCGACGACGTCGATCTCGACGAGGATGTTCGCGAGGTGCGACTGCACCGTGGTCCGGACCGGGTACGGCTCGGAGAAGTGCTTCGCGTACTCCTCGTTGAAGGCCGGGAAGTCGCGGTCCGAGTGCTCAAGGTGCACGGTCGACTTGACGACGTCGTCGAGCGTCGCGCCGTGTTCGGCGAGGACGGCGGCCACGTTCGCCAGGACCTGGGCGGTCTGACCGGCGACGTCGTCGGCGAGCTCCCCCGTCGCGGGGTCCTGCGGGCCGAAGCCGGCGGTGTAGATGAACCCGCCCGCCACGATGCCCTGACTGTAGGGTCCTGCGGGCTTGGGGGCGTTGTCGGTCACGATGGCGGTCTTCGTCACGGTGGCTCCTCACGGTGGGGGTCGAGCGGGGCCTCCAGGCTAGAGCGCGCCACGGGGGCGTGCCCGGCCGTCCGCGGGACCGGTTCCGGCCTGCACAACGCACCACGAGCCTCCGGTGCGAGCACCACTCAGCCATCGTGACTATCGTCGTGTCGTGCCGTCCGCCCCGTCGTCGATCGCTGCCGGCCGTCGCCGCGCGGTCGATCTGGTCACGAGTCTGCCCACCTGGGCGACGGTCGTGCTCGTCTGGGTCGGTGGGCGCGTCCTCTCCACGCTGTGGCTCGCACTCGCGTACCCGCTGATCGGACGGTCGCAGCCGGACAACGCGATCTGGACGAACGACCACGGGTTCCTGCGGTTCCTCACCGCGTGGGACGGCCAGTACTACGAGCAGATCTCGCTGCACGGCTACCCCACCGCACTGCCGCTCGACGCCGCCGGGCACGTGGCGCAGAACCCGTGGGCGTTCCTGCCGGCGTTCCCGTTCACGATCCGGTTCGTGACCGTGTGGACCGGGATGACGTTCGAGGTCGCGGCACCGCTGATCGCGCTCGTGGCGGGCATCGTCGCCTCGTTCCTGCTGCACCGACTGGTCCGGGAGCGCGCCGGGGACGCCGCCGCGCTGTGGGCCGTCTTCTTCTTCACGTGCGGGCCGCTGTCGTTCCTCCTGCAGGTCGGCTACGCCGAGAGCACGTTCCTCGCACTGACCTTCGGTGCGCTGCTCGCGATCGAGCACCGGCGGTACGGGCTCCTGACGGCCCTCGGGGTCGCCGCTGCCTTCACGCGGCCGGGGGCGCTCGCGATCCCGTTGACGCTCGGCATCGTCGCCCTGGTGCGCTGGGTCCGGCTCCGTCGTGCCGGCGACCGCGTGCTCGACCGATTCCCGTTGCGGGAGCAGCTCACGGTCGTGGTGTCGGGGCTCGTGATGGTGGCCGCCGGTGTGGCGTGGCCGGTGATCGCGTCGCACGTGACCGGTCGCCCGGACGCGTACCTCGCGACCGAGATGTCGTGGTGGGTCAACTTCATCGGGCGGGTGGACTTCGTGCCGCTGACGCCGTGGTTCCTCACGACGCTGCAGTGGGTCGGCATCGGCGGGATCCCGATCGTGATCGGGCTCATGGTCGGGTACCCGATCTGGCTCCTCCGCCGCTCGACGAGGAAGCTCGGGCTCACGACGCTGGTGTTCTCCGGCGGGTACGCGCTCTACGTCTTCGCGGTGTCGCTGCCGATGGCCTCGACGCCGCGGCTGCTCATGCCGCTCGCGCCGTTGATGGGCTCACCCGAACTCGTCGCGAAGCCCTGGATGCGCTGGACCCTGGTGTCGTGCGCGCTCGTCGGGCAGCCGGTGCTCGTCGCCGTGCTCTGGTTGCTCGGCCCCCCGTGAGGTCCGCCCGGCCCGCCCTCGTCATCCGGACGGACCGAGCGCACCGGGGCTAGAGCTCGACGGTCCCGTGACTGCCGACGTCCGGTTGGGACTGCCCGCCGAGTGCGGCCTTCATCGTCTGGACGAGGCTGCCGACGGCGCCGGTGTCCTGCGTCCAGTACTCGACGGAGTCGCCCTCCACGGTGAGCAGGCGGATCGAGGGGTCGTCGCGGCCGTCCGGGAACCACGCCTCGGCGAACGGCGACCAGAGTTCGTCGATCACCGAGTCGTCCTGTGTGACGGTCGCGGTGCCGGCGATGGAGAGGTACCCGCCCTGCGACTCGATCGCGACGTTCACGTGGGGGTTCCTGGCGATGTCCTCGACCTTCTCGCTGCCGTCCTGCACCAGGAAGCGGAGTGTGCCGTGGAAGGCCTTGTCCTGCACGGCGAGCGGCCTGGCGTGCAGGGAGCCGTCCTCGCTGACCGTGGTCAGCAGGGCGGTGCGGGCTCCGTGGACGATGTCCGAGATGGCGGCGCGCTGGTCCGTCTGGGTGTCGGTCATGGTGCTCCTTCGCATCGTGCGCCCCGCCGCCCGACGTGCGGCCTGGCGAGCGGGGCCGTACCGTTCGAACCAGTCTGCCCCCGATCCCTGGAACGCGTCCGAACGGGTCAGGGGCGCGCGCTCAGGACCGCGATCCGGACACAGCACCGCGCTGCGCCCCGGTGCGGTGTCCGGATCGCGGTGCGGTGCCCGCGGTGCGGTGCGGTGCGCATGGGGGGCGTCCCGGTCAGGCGGGCTCGTGGATCGTCGTCTCGACGTCGACGACCTGCGGGATCCGCGGCATCGACGCGAACCCGAACCGGACCGGCGGGTCGAGCGGTGCCAGGGAGCCGAGCGGTTCGTCCGCCCACGTCCCGCGGACGCCCGTGACGTCGTGCGCCCCGGTCACGCCGTAGTACTCGCGTCGGCCTCCGCCCGCGGTGCCGGCGGTCCCTGCCCCCGGTGCCACGAGCCGTGCGATCGGGTCGATCGCGCGCAGCCACCGCGGGTCGCGGGCGATCGGCTTCGGGACGACCCGCAGCACACGACCGAGCGGCGAGATCGTGCCGACGTCGATCGTGGCGCGGAGCGGACCCGCGTCGAGGTCGATGCCGGAGGCGGTCCGCCGGGCGCTGACGTCGACGACCTCGACGGCGTCGAAGCGGTACGTGCCGGAGACGTACGCGGCGACGATCTCGTCGGGGGCGAGCAGCACGCTCGACCCGTCGGGGAGCTCCACGAAGACGTCGGTGAACGCACCGAACGGGGACCGCTCCCACATCCCGACGACGAGCCGCACGCCGGAGCTCGTGCCGACGCCCGTGATGCGTCCGCGGAACCGGCGTTCGACGATGGCAGGGCGTGACGACATGCCCTGGACGGTACGCGGCGCTGCCGAGAGCCGACGTACCGGACGCGCGCCGGGCCTCCCGTCAGTGCCGCGCCGCCGCGCCACGCACCCCCGGACGGCATCGAGGGAACAGAATACGTCGGGTGCAGGATGCCGACCCGACGTCTTCTGTTCCCTCGACGCCACGGCGGGCGCGCGCGAGCGCCGACGGCGCTACGGGACGGGGACCGGCTCCGCCAGGAGCTCGCGCACCCGCGGTGCGACCGCGGTGCCGTACAGCTCGATCGAGCGCATCATGTCCGCGTGCGGCAGGCGCCCGGTGGCGTAGCGCATGTCGAAGCGCGTCACGCCGAGGATCCGCATGTTCCGCGCGATCTTGCGCGCGACGGTCTCCGGGGACCCGACGTAGAGCGACCCGCCGGCCGACAGCCCGGCCTGGTACTGCGCGGTGTCGAGGGGCGGCCATCCGCGCTCGCGCCCGAGCCGGTCGGTGACGGCCTTGTGGTATGGCCAGTAGCGCTCGGCCGCCTCCTCGTCGGTGGCGGCGACGAACCCCGGCGAGTGCATCGCGATCGGCTGCTGCGGGAGTTCGAGCTGTGTCAGGGCCTGCCGGTAGAGCCGCGAGAACGGGGCGAACTGCGCGGGCTGCCCGCCGATGATCGCGAGGAACAGCGGCATGCCGTAGGACGCCGCACGGATCACGGACTGCGGGGACCCCCCGACGCCGATCCACGTCGGGATGGGACCGTGCTCGAGCTTCGGGAAGACGTCCTGGTCGGTCAGGCTCGCGCGCTTGGTGCCGCTCCACGTGACGGCGTCCCCGCCACGCAGTGCCGCCCAGAGCTGGAGCTTCTCCTCGAACAGGACCTCGTAGTCCGCGAGCTCGTAGCCGAACAGCGGGAACGACTCGGTGAAGGAGCCGCGCCCGAGGATGACCTCGGCGCGGCCGTTCGAGATCGCGTCGACGGTGGCGAACCGCTCGTAGACGCGGACGGGGTCGTCGGACGACAGCACCGTGACGGCGGAGCCGATCCGGATGCGCTCCGTGCGGGCGGCGATCGCGGCGAGGACGACCTCGGGCGCGCTGACCACGAAGTCCTCGCGGTGATGCTCGCCCACGCCGATGAAGTCGATGCCCACCTGGTCCGCGAGGACGGCTTGGTCCACCACGTCGCGGATGCTCTGCGCATCGGACTGCAGGGAGCCGTCGGCGAGTTCGGTGACGTCGCCGAACGTGTCGATGCCGAGCTGCACGGGGCCGACGCGGTCGGGTGCGGGCGGCGGGACGTCCGACGGACGACCGGTACCGAATGCGTTGCTCATCGCGCCCTCCAAGTGAATGCGTTTGCATGAATCTAGCACAGTTGCGTGTCCTCGGACAGTCCGCGTGTACGGTCTCGCGCATGCCCAAGATCCCCGACCAGACCGGCCGCCGCATCGTCGTGACCGGAGCGAACAGCGGCACGGGCAAGGAGACCGCCACCCGGCTCGCCGAGGCCGGTGCTTCCGTGGTGCTCGCCGTCCGGACCCCGTCGAAGGGCGAGGCCGCCGCCGCGTCGATCCGGCAGGCGCACCCGGGTGCCGACGTCGAGGTGCGCGAGCTCGACCTGGCCGACCTGTCGAGCGTCCGTCGGTTCGCCGCGGGGATCGTCGACGAGGACCGACCGCTCGACGTGCTCGTGAACAACGCCGGCGTGATGATCCCGCCGAAGCGCTTCGAGACCGTCGACGGCTTCGAGCTGCAGTTCGGGACGAACTTCCTCGGGCCGTTCGCGCTGACGAACCTCGTGATGCCGGCGCTGCTCCGGGCGTCGTCGCCCCGGGTCGCGACGATGTCGAGCCTCGCGGCGATCCCCGGGAGGATCCGGTTCGACGACCTGCAGTGGCTCCGCGGGTACTCCCCGTGGCGGGCGTACGCGCAGTCGAAGCTCGCCGACCTGCTGTTGTCACTGCACCTCCACACGCTGTCGGTCGAGCTCGACTGGCCCCTCGTGAGCACCGCCGCGCACCCCGGGTACACCCGCACGAACCTGCAGTCATCCGGTCGCTCGCTCGGTCGTTCCCGGCCGGTGTCGTCGAAGCAGCGGGCGTGGCCGTTCACGCAGGACGTCGGGCAGGGCAGCGAGCCGCTGTTGTACGCGGCGGTCGGGCCGAACGCCGTCGGCGGCGCGTACTACGGACCGTCGGGGATGTTCGGCATGGTCGGCCCGACCACGAACGCCCCGATCCCCCGCTCGGCGCGGAGCCCGGAGCTCGCCCGCAGCCTGTGGGCGGTCGCCGAGGACCTCACCGGGACGCACCTGCCCGCCTGACGCGCGCGGCCCGGGTCCGGCCTGGAGGCTCGGCGCACGCCCGCCCCGTCGGCTCGGCCGGGAGCGGGGCCGGTGACACCCCCGCTGCTGGCGCCGGCGACCGCGTCAGGCGTGGTGGAGCTCGACGCTGCCGTCGATGTCGCCCGGGTCTGCCAGGCGCGCGTGCTGCAACACGGTGCGCCCTGGCCCGACGGCCGCGGCCACGATCGACAGGGTCGCGAAGTGTCCCTCGGGCTCGTGCGCGTCGCGGAGGATGGCGTCGGGATCGTCCGACGGCAGCGCGGCCGAGGCGGCGAGGACCCCGAACCAGGGGCTCCACCCGTCCCCGGCGTCGGTCCCGGCATCGGCGGCGCGGAGCTCGTCGAACGGTGCGAGCTCCGGCGGCCCGACCGGTGCGTCGACGGCGCGGAAGGGCTCGAGCCAGCGACCGATCCGCGGCGCTGCCCGATCGTCGGGTTCGCCGTGCGTGATCATGTGGACGCCGGGCTCGAGCACGGTCGTCCGGACCCGGGACCCGTCCCAAGAGATCACCGACGCCCCGGACGACGTGGCACGGACGAGGTTGAACGCCCTGGTGGTCGGGACCGTGTCGTCGTGGCCGGGCAGCACGCCGTCGGCCACCGCGTCGACGGGCAGCACCCCACGCGTGGTCCACGTGCCGTCAGCGGAGGGGACGTCCTCCCAGCGGTTCAGCACGACCGCGAGCCCGCCCTCGTCCGAGGCCGCCAGCCAGGCGCCGCCGGCCTCGCGGTCGCGGACACCGCGCAGCCCGGGGTCGCGGTCGGGCCACCACGCCGCGGGCGGGTCCCAGGGACGGGTCGGGGACTCGTCGCGCATGGCGAGGACGGTGACGGGCCACGCCGAGCCCGGTTCGACACGGACGACGACGGTGCACATGGAGCCGATCCTGCCATGCACGCCCGAGCACGAGCACACGCCCGTGCCCGAGCACACGCCCGTGACGGCCACGCCCCGCCGGGTAGCGTGGCCGACGTGACCAACGCACCGCAGCAGCGCAGGACCATCGTCGTCGGGATCACCGGGGGCATCGCGGCGTACAAGGCCGTCCAGATCGTCCGGGAGTTCGTGAAGGCCGGCCACGACGTGCACGTCGTCCCCACCGAGGGCGCCCTGCGCTTCGTGGGGCTCCCGACGCTCGAGGCACTCAGCAGGAACCCCGTCTCGACGAGCGTCTTCGAGGAGGTCGCCGAGGTCCGCCACGTCTCCCTCGGACGTCGTGCCGATCTCGTGGTCGTCGCACCCGCGACGGCCGACTCGCTCGCGCGGATGGCCGCCGGCCTCGCCCCCGACCTGCTCGGGACGACCCTGCTGGCGACCGAGGCACCCGTCGTCGTCGCGCCGGCGATGCACCCGCAGATGTGGGAGCACCCCGCGACCCGGACGAACATCGCGACCCTCCGTGAGCGCGGCGTGCACGTCGTCGGCCCGGAGGTCGGGGCCCTCACCGGCGACGACGCCGGCATGGGGCGCATGTCGGAACCCGACACGATCGTCGCCGCCGCCCTGGCGGTGCTGGAGCAGACGACGGACGCGGGACGACCCGACGGGGGCGAGCCGAGCCTCCAGACCGGAGCGACCGGAACGACCGGAGCCACCGGGGCGACCGCCCGCGGCGAGCAGGGCGACCTGTCCGGCGTCCGCCTCGTCGTCAGCGCCGGCGGCACCCGCGAACCGTTCGACCCCGTCCGCTTCGTCGGCAACCGGTCGAGCGGCCGACAGGGCATCGCGATCGCCACCGCCGCCGCCGCCCGTGGCGCCGACGTGACCCTCGTCAGCGCGAACGTGGACGGCGGGCTGACCGCGGGACTCGACGCGCACGTCGTCCAGGTCGGGTCGGCGCTCGAACTCGCCGAGGCCGTGCACGCCGCCGCGGCGGACGCGGACGTCGTCGTGATGACCGCTGCCGTCGCCGACTACCGACCCGCCGAGGTCCGCGCCGAGAAGCTCAAGAAGGACGCGCAGGGCGACCGGATGACGCTCGAGCTCGTGCGGAACCCCGACGTGCTCGCGGACCTCGTGGCGAACCGCCGCACCGGGCAGATCGTCGTGGGCTTCGCCGCCGAGACCGAGCCGGACCGCGATGCCCGGATCGAGCTCGGCCGCGCGAAGATCGCCAGGAAGCCGGCCGACATGCTCGTGGTGAACCGGGTCGGCTGGTCAGAGGGGTTCGAGCGCGAGGAGAACGCCATCGAGGTGATCGTGCCCGGCGGCGAGGTGGTGCGCGCCGCCTCCGGCACGAAGGCGGAGGTCGCGGCCGTCGTCCTCGACCTCGTCGCGACCGCGCTGGCCTGACGCAACCCGCCCCCGTGCCCGCCCGACCTGGTCGGATCCTGGGCCGGCTCTGAGAGCATCGACGGTCGCGCGGGCCACGATGGAATCATGGGACGACGCTCAGCACGCGCCAGACGCGCCAACCGGACGGCGGCGCTCCTCGCCGTGATCCTCGGCAGCGCCGGCGTCACGCACTTCCTCCGCCCGCGCGGCTACGACCGCATCGTCCCGGAGGCCCTGCCACCACGGACCACGACCCTGGCCTCCGGCATCGCCGAGCTCGGGATCGCGGCGGGACTCGCCGTCCCGGCCACCCGCCGCGCAGCCGGGATCGCAGCCGCCGCCCTCTTCGTCGCGGTCTTCCCCGCGAACGTGAAGATGGCGAAGGACCTGATCGACAGCCCGCGGTCGACCCGCACCATGCGGATCGTGTCGGTCCTGCGACTGCCCCTGCAGGCACCGCTCGTGTCCTGGGCGCTCCGCGTCGGCCGGTCCGCGCCACGCCGATGACCCCCTCGCCGGACAGCCGGGCCGCGGAGCCGCTCCTGCACCGTCCGGTCACGGTGCACGCCTGGGAGGACGTCGTCTTCGCGCACTGGCGGCACGACCCGGCGTCGCTCGCCCGGCTCGTCCCCCGCGGGACCCGACCGGACGTGGTGGACGGGAGTGCATGGGCCGGGCTCAGCGCGTACGTGTTCCGCGAGACGCGCGTGCCGCCCTTCCCGCCGTCGGGTCGTCTGGGCACGATGACCGAGGTGACGATCGAGATCCTCACCGTCGACGACCGTGGTCGGCACGGAGTCGCCTACCGGACGATCGACACGGCGAACGTCCCGGCCATCGTCGCGGCGCACGCGTTGCTCGGGGTCCCGTACGCGTTCGCGCACGCCAGGGGCAAGCGGCGAGGGGATGCGCTGCGGTACCGCTCGGTGCGGCACCCTGACCGGTTGCGTCGCGCCGGGCGGGGCGCCCGGGCGCGCCCCCCCCCCGCGGGGGGCGGCGGGGG
The DNA here is from genome assembly GCA_029959665.1 of Microbacteriaceae bacterium PS02333. Lineage (GTDB taxonomy): Bacteria > Actinomycetota > Actinomycetes > Actinomycetales > Microbacteriaceae > Curtobacterium > Curtobacterium guangdongense. The sequence continues at coordinate 33,873 of JASCOI010000013.1, read as the reverse complement.
GGGGGCGGGCGCCACCGACTCCTCACCACTCGCCGCCGAGCTCACCACGCGCGCCGGGATCCACGCCAGACACCTCGCGCAGACCGTCTTCTGGCAGCGGGAGCACCAACCCCTCGTGCTCCGCTCGGCGACGCTCGAACGGCTGGAGGGCGACCTGCCGGACGCCGTCGGCATGCCGGGGCTCTTCGACCGGGCACCGGATTCGCTCCTGGTCCTCGACGGGACGACCGTCCGGTACGGGTGGGGTGACGTCGTCCGATGAACGCCCCGTTCGCACTCGACCGCTTCGGCCTCGACCGCTTCGTCCGCGCGCAGGACGGCGTCCAGGACACTGCGCTCGCCGAACTCGCCCGAGGCCGGAAGTCATCGCACTGGATGTGGTTCGTGTTCCCGCAGCTGCGCGGCCTCGGACACAGCCCGACCGCCGAGCGCTACGGCATCTCGGGCGCCGACGAGGCCCGCGCCTACCTCGGCCACCCCGTGCTCGGCCCGCGATTGCTCGCCGCCGCCGAGGCAGCACGCACCGCCCCCGCGCGCTCCGTCGAGGAGCTGGTGGGCGGCGTCGACGCGCTGAAGCTCCGGTCGTCGATGACGCTCTTCGCCGCCGTCGCCGAGGATCCCCGGCCGTTCCGATCGGTGCTCGAGCGGTGGTGGGGCGGGGCCGAGGACCGCCGGACGACGGAGCTGCTCGGACCGAACCCGTCGACGGGTACGTGACACTCCCGGAACCGACCGGAACGCCGTTCGCATATCAGGTATCGTGACCGATGCGTCCGCACCGATCCCGAAACGGGTGCGGAACCCCCGATCCGAAGGACACCACATGCCGGTCCCCAGCAGCGCCCCGACCGAACACCAGCTGCTCCGCGACACCGTCCGTCAGAAGATCCACGAAGCGATCATGGACGGCACGCTCGAGCCCGGTGAGCGGCTCAACGACGACGAGCTCATCGCATGGCTCGGCGTCTCACGCACTCCCATCCGCGAAGCGCTCAGCCAGCTCGCCCGCGCCGGGCTCATCGAGATGGCGCCGAACCGGTACACCCGGGTCACGACGCCCGACCCGTCCGAGGTCGTCGAAGCACTGCAGACCCTCGGCGTGCTCTTCGGCGGCGTCGTCCGCCTCGCGGTCCCGCGCCTGGGCACCGCCACGCGCAAGAAGATCCTCGCGGCGCTCGACAAGACGATCAAGGAGCTCGAGTCGCACGACATCAAGGGAGTCAACACCGACGCCCTCGGGGTCTTCGCCCTCTACGTCGAGGAGTGCGGCAACGAGAACCTGCGGCGCGTCTGCATCGACACGATGGACGGGCTCGCCTTCCGTCTGCGTCTGCCGAACCTCGACGAGCTCGTCGACTGGGACCGCATGACGGCGGACTTCAAGCGCCTCCGCACCGCGACCGAGAACGGCGACAACATCGAGGCCGAACTCGCGACCGAGGCGATCCACCAGCTCCCCGGCGAGAAGCACTGAGCTCCATCGATCTCGTGTTGCACGTCAATCCCGTGTTGCACTGAGCAGCCGTACAGGAACCGCCCGTCCCGGACCCCGGGGCGGGCGGTTCGTCCGTCCGGCTGGTCCGAGTGGGACGCCCCGGGCTGGCTCTCAGCAGCGGGATCCGGACAGCCGGTAGCATCGCCAGGACCGCTCGACGACGACCCCGGAGCAGCAGATGACGCAGCGCCAGCCCGAACCGCACACGGGGCAGACGGACCGCACCGAGATCGCCGCGCGCCTCGCCGCAGCGGTCGGCCGCATCAACCGACGAGCACGCACCGATTCGGCCGCGCTCGGGTACGGGATCGTGTCGGCCCTCGCGACGATCCAGCGGGATGGACCCCTGCGCCCAGGCGACCTGTCGCGGCTCGAGGTGGTCACGAAGCCCACGATGACGCGCATCCTCACGGAGCTCGAGCAGCGCGGGTTCATCGCCCGAGAAGCCGACCCGACCGACGGCCGCGCGTTCATGGTGAGCGCCACTCCGGAAGGCATCGCGGCGGTCGAGCTCGCCCGCTCGGAGCGCACCGGGATCGTCGCGTCGCTGATCGCCGAGCTCCCCGCCGAGGACGTCGACGACATCGCCCGCGCCCTCGGAGCGCTCGAGCGCGTCGCCCAGGGCCAGGTCACCCAGGAGACCCACAGCTCGACGGCCTGATCGGGCCGTTACCGAACCGTTACCGACGGGTGGACGGACGGTTCTGCCAGTGTTCCCGGACGGACCGTCCAGGGTGACCCGTCATCGTTGCCGCTTCGCCATCGCGGCTGCCGCCCCACACGGCTGCCCGCTCGGCGAACGGACGGGCCCCACACCACCGTCCGGTCTCACACCGGCTCTCGGTGCTCCCTCGCGATGACGCAGTGCGCACACACGAACCGCCCGAACCACCGGAATCGATGACAGGACACAACTCCGACCTCCCCACCACCACCACCACGACCGGCACCCGCCGAGCAGCCCTGGACTCCCCCAGCCGCAGGATCCGACGAACCCTCCGCAAGCGCGGCGTGCTCATCGCCAGCGGCGCAGCGGTCCTCGCGATCGCCGGCGGAGCACTCACGGTCACGACGCAGCCGGCACTCGCTGAAGCCGTCGGCATGCCGACGTCGAGCCCCACCCCCGGACTCAGCGGGACCGCGCTCGACCGTGCCCAGGCAGCGGCGACCGTCGCGACCGCGAAGACCGTCGTGGAGAACGCCAACGACAAGACGGACACCTCGAAGCTCGAGCAGCAGATCTCGTCGCTGTCGAACCCCGCGAAGCTCTCCGGCGGTGCCCTGTCCGAGCGGATCGCGTCCACGGTCGACACGACCCAGGACGTGGCCCAGGCCAGCGCCGACCAGGACAAGCAGGACGCCGACGCGAAGGCTGCCGCAGCGAAGGCAGCGGCGGACAAGGCCGCCGCGGACGAGGCAGCGGCCGATGCGGCAGCGGCAGCGCAGGCAGCGGCAGCAGCGCAGGCAGCGGCGAACTCCCCCGCCGGGGCGAAGGCCACCGCGAGCTCCCTCGCGTCGTCGAAGTACGGGTGGGGCTCCGACCAGTTCCAGTGCCTGAACAACCTCTGGACCAAGGAGTCCGGTTGGAACTACAAGGCGTACAACCCGTCGGGTGCGACCGGCATCCCGCAGGCGCTGCCCGGCTCGAAGATGGCCACCATCTCGTCCGACTGGGCCGACAACGCGACCACCCAGGTCACGTGGGGGCTGCAGTACATCAAGGACGCGTACGGCACACCCTGCGCGGCGTGGAGCCACTCGCAGGCGACCAACTTCTATTGATCGGCTGACCGGGGACGCGACCAGAGCCGGACGGGAGGCACGGGGCGGCGCCGCACCGCGCCTCCCGTCCGTCGCCGGGCGCGACCACAGCACGTGGTGAGACCGCAGGTCGTGTCGCCATCGCGGACGGTGCCCGCCGTCGTGTAGGCATGCACGGTGACGACGATCGGACTCCGCCGCATGCGGCCGCGCGACCCCGCAGAGGGACACCGGGCCGCCAGCCCGCTCGAGCTGCTCTTCGACCTGGTCTTCGTCGTGGCCGTCGGGTTCGCCGCGACGAACCTGCACGAGATCGAGGCCGAGGGGCACATCAGTTCGGCGATCGCGTCGTTCGGGCTCGTGTTCTTCTCGATCTGGTGGGCGTGGTTGAACTTCACGTGGTTCGCGACGTCGTTCGACACCGACGACTGGCTGTACCGCGTGATGACGTTCGTGCAGATGGCCGGGGTCCTCGTGCTCGCCGCCGGCGTCGGCCCGGCGATGCAGGACGGGTCGTTCACGATCGTCGTCATCGGGTACGTCGTGATGCGGCTCGCACTCGTCGGGCAGTGGATCCGCGTCGCCGCATCGACGTCCGAGTACCGGTCGACGGCGCTCCACTACGTCGTCGGCATCACCGTCGTCCAGGTGCTCTGGGTCGCCATGCTGTTCCTTCCGGAGGGATGGCCGCGGTTCGTCGCGCCGGTGCTCATCCTGCTCGAGGTCCTCGTGCCGGTCTGGTCCGAGTCCCGGGCGGCGACCACCCCGTGGCACACGCACCACATCGCGGAGCGGTACTCGCTCTTCACGCTGATCGTGCTCGGCGAGGGGCTCGTCGCATCGGCGAGCGCCGTGATCGACGGGCTCAGGCACGCTGAACACCTCGGGCCGTTGCTCGTCCTGGCCGCGGGTGGTCTGGTCATCGTCGCGGGTCTCTGGTGGATCTACTTCTCGCACGAGCAGCACGACCACATCCGCGGCCTGCCGAGCGCACTCGTGTTCGGATACGGTCACTACTTCGTGTTCGCCGCTGCTGCCGCGCTGCCCGCCGGGATCGAGGTGGCGGTCAGCGCCGATGCGGGCGAGGCCGACCTGTCCCACGCGTCCGTCGCCGCCACGATCGCGGTCCCCGTCGCGCTGTTCGTCCTCGCGATCTGGGCGCTGGCACTGCGGCCGTCGCTGTCCGTCGGGTGGAACACCGCGGTCGTCGTGTTGACGCTCGCCGTCCTCGCGACCATCGCCGTGCCGGAGGCGTCGCTCGTCATGACCGCGCTGCTCGTGGCCGCGATCGTCGTGGTGCTGGAGGTCGCCGACGCGAGGGCGCGTCGCTGACGGGTGTGCCGGTGGGCGCGCGGGTCACCCGACGCGAGCGACTCGGACGTCGATCCGCGCCAGCACCAGACCGTTGCGCGCCGCCTCGGCGAGGGCCGCGTCGTGCACCGCTCGTGCGACCTGCGGTGCCGGGACGACACCGTCGGTCCCGATGACGACACGCAGGACATCGCCGTCCACGACGACCCGCGGCGCCGAAGCCGGCGTCGTCAGGTGACGGACGGACCGCGCGGTGCTGCCCAGCGTCGGCTTCGCGTGGAACAGGTCGGCGACACCGGCCACCCCCAGCACGGCCGTCTCGATCGAGGCCAAGGCGGCCCCCGTGTCCGTCGTCTCGGACTGCACGTCCTCGTCCCGTGTCTCGCTCATCGTTCCTCCTCCGACGTCGTCTCGATCAGGTCACGGACGACCACGTCGATCGCCTCGACCACCAGGTCCGTCTGCTCGGCGAGCGCCGAGTCCACCGCGGCCCGGACCAGATCGGCGGTCGTCGGGATGGACGGGCCGGCGACGATCGCGACCTCGACGGTCACCCGCACCGGGGCCGCGAGGACGGTGACGTCGCCGTCGATCGAACAGCGTGCCACGACGATGCCCGGAACGGCGTCACCGGCTCGACGAACCAGTGAGCGGATCGCTCCCTCGGTCATGACCGGGTGCTCCGTCGCCGCCTCGGCGCGGAGCGGGACGTCGCGGCCGGAACGGGCCTCGAGCGAGATGTTCGCGAGGACACCGCCGATCCACGACTCGTCAGCGGGGGCTTCTGCCAGGGCGGCCGCCTCGAGCGAGCCGAACGACACCTGCCGCAGTCGGATGATCGCTGCGAGCGCGTTCTGGCAGGCGGGCGAGTCGTCGATGTCCGGGTCAGCAGGCTGCATGCCGGCGTCGAGGTAGTCGGCGAGCTCGTCGATCGTGTGTCCGTCGAGGTCCTCCGGCTCGAGGGCGGCGAGCACCACGCGGTCGGGCTCGAGCGGTTCGGGTGCGGCGGTCATCGCCATCCCTCCATCAGACGGATCATGTTCTTCCTGGCGCGGGACAACAGCCCGCGGACGGTCGAGAGCGGCACGTCGAGTTCCTCGGCGATCTCCTCGTAGCGGTACCCGAGCACTTCCTTCATCAACCAGCACCGCCGCTGCGCCTCCGGGAGCTCGGCGAGGGCGACCTCGACGGCGTGCTCGCGGTCACGTGCCTCGGCGACGCGTTCCGGGGCGTCGTCGGACGGAGCCGCGACCTCGAGCTCGGTGACGTCGTCGTGATCCCGACGCGCTCGGATGCGGTCGATGCACTTCCGGCTCAGGATCCGCATCAGCCACGCCTTCACGTGCGCGTTGTCCTGGAGCGCGTCGAGGCGGTTCCACGCCGTGATGAAGGTCTCCTGCACGACGTCGTCCAGCTCGTCCGTCGAACCGAGGGTCCGGCGTGCGTAGGCGCGGAGCAGCGGCGTGTGTCGGCGGATGAGGACCTCGAAGGCACGGACGTCGCCGTCGGCCGACCGTCCGGCGAGGACACCGTCGTCGAGGTCGACGAGAGCCGACCTGGGTGGTGGGTGGTGCACGGTTTCCTTCTACTGGTCGGAGTTGCGAGCGGGCTGCGCTCACGGATGTGACGCGTCCAGACTGCACTTCGTCACACATCTCGGGCATCCTGGTCCCATGTCGCTCGTCACCGCCGTCTGCCGCGTCGACCGCCTGCTGCCCGACTCCGGCACGATCGGGATCACCGCGATCGACAAGCGTCCGGTCGACGGTCCGGTCCGCGTCCGCCCCCTCGGCCTGTACGCCGACGTGCAGGCGGACCGGAAACACCACGGCGGCGAGGACCAGGCCGTCTACGCGTACGCCGACGAGGACGCCGCCCACTTCGCCGACCTGCTCGATCGTCCGATCCCCGCCGGGCTGTTCGGCGAGAACCTCAGGACTTCCGGGATCGACGTCACCGGCGCCGTGACCGGCGAACGCTGGCTCGTCGGCGACACCCTGCTGCTCGAGGTCACGATCCCGCGGATCCCGTGCGGCACCTTCGCCCGCCGACTCGGCGTGGACAAGTGGGTGAAGCGGTTCACCGAGGAGGGCCGACCCGGCGCCTACTTCCGGGTGGTCAAGTCCGGGCCGGTCGCGGCGGGCGACCCGATCACGGTGCTCGAGCGCCCCGACCACGGCGTCACGATCGGCGAAATGTTCGCGGGGCTGACGCCGGACCAGGCACGGGCCGTCCTGTCGAGCGAACGGCCGCTCGCGCCGAAGGTGCAGCGCGACGTGGCGAAGGTCCTCGCCAGGGTCGCGGTCTAGACCACCCGGAAGCGGACGACCTCGACCAGGTCGTCGTCGCGCAGCCGTGGGTAGTGCCCGGAGAGCCCGTCGCGCAGCGCCGCCACGTCGCCGACTCCTTCGTCCCGGGCATCGACGTCGTCGATCTCGCGGACGCGCTTCACCGTCACGGAGTCGACCACGGCGTCGGCGGTCACGAACCCGTCGGCGTGCTCGTCCTCGAACACGAACGTCGTCGGGCCGATGCCCTGCGGGTCGCGGAACCGGATCGTCGCGGTCTTCCGCCCAGCGAGCACGTCGTCGTGGTACCGCCCGGCGAAACGCACGACCCGCTGCGCACGGGCGTCCGGCCAGTCGTACGCGCCGGGGAGCAGATCGCGCACGGGGGTCCCCACCGGGTCCTCGTCACCGTCCCCCGGCATCAGCACCAGCACCTGGGGCTGCAGGTCGAGCAACACCTGGCGGCACCGGCCGCACGGCGGGATGACCCCGCGTCCGGCATCGGCGACCGCGACGATCGTCATGATCGGGTCGTCGGACACCGCTGCCGCGGCGCCGAGGACCGCGAGCTCCGCACACGGGCCGCCGGTGAAGTGCGAGACGTTCACGGCGGTGTGCACGCGGCCGGACAGGTCCATCGCGGCCGACGCCACGGTGTGGGTGACGTCCCCGCCGAGTCGTTCGGCGACCGCCGTCGCGGCTTCGAGTACGGTCCGGTCGTTGCGCCACTGCATGGCCTCAGCCTGCCAGATCGCTCGGCACCGTCAGTCCGACGCGCGCCGGCGTGCCGGGTCGATCGGCCGCTTCGCCACCGGCAGCCCCGCGACCACGAGCTCGTAGGCGTTCGCCACGAGGTCCTCGACGACGGTCTCGTCGATGCCGTCCCCCGGCGCGAGCGTGATCCAGTGCCGCTTGTTCATGTGCCACCCCGGCGTGATCTCCTCGTGGTCACGGACCAGTGCGGCGCCGTGCGGAGGCGCGCACTTGAGGTTCACGATCGGCACGCCGCGGAGCTCGGAAGTCATCACGAACATCTTGCCGACGACCTTGTAGACGAACGCCCCTTCGCCGAAGGGCTGGGTCTCCTCGGTCGCCGGGAGCGCCAGCGCGGTGCGGGCAGCGACCTCGTGCAGCTCCGTGCCGTCCATCCCCCCAGCATGCCCCACACCGCCGACAGCACCCCGTTCTGGGGCGCGACGTCGCGGCACGGCGCTGCCTACCATCGCTCCTGCCGCGTGCCCGATGCGGCGATCTCGATCCAGGGGGAACCATGCGCGTCATCCGTACCATCGCCGTCGCTGCGGCCACCACCGTCCTCGCCGGGACGGTCGCGCTCGGCGGCACGACCTCGGCGCAGGCGGCCACCACGACGTACAAGAACTGCGACGCCGTCCACAAGGCGTACTCCGGCGGCATCGCGCTGAAGGCCACGAAGGACAACACCGTGCGGTCGGGCGGCAAGGTCACCCACCGTGCGTTCAAGGGCACTGTGAAGAAGGACGACGCGCTCTACAACGCCAACAAGAAGCTCGACGCTGACGCCGACGGCATCGCGTGCGAGCTGAGCTGAGCTGAGCTGAGCCGACCCGCGCGCCTACAGCGTCGGGACGCCCTCGCCGCCGGACCGCGGGCGGGCGCTGCCGGCGACCCCCGTGACGACCGAGTGCGGCGGGACGTCCTTGGTCACGACGGTGTTCGCGCCGACGACGGAGTCGTGCGCCACCGTGATGTCCCCGATCAACGACGACCCGGCTCCGAGCACGACGCGGTCGCCCACGGTCGGATGCCGCTTCGCGCCGGGGCCGTGGGCTCCCCCGCGACCGCCGAGCGTCACGCCGTGGAACATCAGGACGTCGTCGCCGACGACCGCCGTCTCCCCGATGACGACGCCCATGCCGTGGTCGATGAAGAACCGTCGTCCGATGCGTGCCCCCGGGTGGATCTCGATGCCGGTCAGGGCACGGGCGGTCTGCGCGACGACCCGTGCCGCGAACCGGGAACCGGGCAGCCCCTCCGCGATCCAGAGCTTGTGCGCGAACCGGAACGCCCAGATCGCGTGCAGCCCCGAGTAGACCACGGCGTTCTCGAGGTCCCCGCGAGCAGCGGGATCCCCTCGGCGAGCTGCGGCGAGGTCCTCCCGGACGGTCCGCAGCACGCCACGTCGGCGATGCGTCACGCAGTGAGCCCTTCGAACAGCACGGTCGACAGGTAGCGCTCGCCGGTGTCGCACACGATTGCGACGATGCGCTTGCCCGCGTTCTCCGGACGTGCGGCGATCACGAGCGCAGCGTGGATGATCGCACCGGACGAGATGCCGGCGAGGATGCCCTCCTGCGTCCCGAGGTCACGGGCGACCCGCAGCGCGTCGTCGAGCTCGACGTCGAACACCTCGTCGATGACGGACTGGTCGAGCACCTCGGGGATGAAGTTCGCACCGATGCCCTGGATCTTGTGCGGGCCGGCCTTGCCCTCCGTCAGCAGCGGGGAGTCCTTCGGCTCGACCGCGACGATCTGCACGCCGGGCACACGCTCCTTGAGGACCTGCCCGACACCGGTGATCGTGCCACCGGTACCGACGCCCGCGACGAACACGTCGACGTGTCCCTCGGTGTCGCGGAGGATCTCCTCTGCGGTGGTCTTCCGGTGGATCGCGGCGTTCGCGGCGGTCTCGAACTGGTGCGCGAGGATCGCGCCCGGCGTCTCCTCGACGATCGACGCGGCCTTGGACACCGCACCCTTCATGCCCTCCGGTCCCGGGGTCAGCACGATCTCGGCACCGTACGCACGGATCAGGGCACGACGTTCGACGCTCATCGTCTCCGGCATCGTGATGACGACCCGGTACCCACGCGCGGCCCCGACGAGCGCGAGTGCGATGCCTGTGTTGCCGGACGACCCCTCGACGATCGTGCCGCCCGGCTTCAGGTCCCCGGACTCCTCTGCCGCGTCGATGATCGCGACGCCGAGGCGGTCCTTGACGCTGGCGCCGGGGTTGTAGAACTCGAGCTTCGCGAGGACCTCTGCCCCGCCTTCGGCTGGCAGCCGGTTCAGCTTCACCAGCGGGGTGTTGCCGAAGGCCTGGGAGATGTTGTCGTAGATGGTGCCGCTCATCCGGTCCGTCCTCACTCGGGTCGAGTCCGCGACCCTTCCTGGAGGCGCGGTGTGCGATGCGATCCTAGCCACCGGACCCGACTCGGCCCTGTCCATGACGCGCCTCGCCCACCCAGGTCGGCTCGCGCCTCCAGTCCGTTCAGCAGTGGCGACAAGTCGGCTGGGCTCACGATCGCTCGTTCTCGCCTCCACTGAGCGCTCGACGCAGGTCGGCTTCCGACGGTAGCGCGCGCCGGACCTCCGGCGGCAGGAGGTCGTAGCTCGCGACGCCGACCGGTGCTGTGGACGTGCCGAGGGCGTACCGCACGACGGCGTCGCTCTTGCCCGCGACGAGGAGCAGTCCGACCGTGTCCGCGTGCGTCGGCAACCGGAGACGGTCTTCCACCAGGGTGACGTAGAACGAGAGCTGCCCGACGTGCTCTGGACGGAAGTCACCGCGTTTGAGTTCCACGACGACGTACCGGAGCTGTTCGACGTGGAAGAACAGCAGGTCGAGGAAGAAGTCGTTGCCGTCGACGTCGAACTGGACCTGACGACCGACGAAGGCGAACCCGGTGCCGAGCTCACGCAGCGTGTCCGCGATCCGATCGACCATCGCGGACTCCATCGACCGTTCGTCCCGGTCGCCGTCCAGCGCGAGGAAGTCGAGCACGTACGGGTCACGCGTGACCTGCTGAGCGAGGTCCGCGCCGTCCGGATCCAGCAGGCGTCCGAAGTTGGTCGTCTGTGCGCCCGTTCGCTCGAGCGCGTTGGTTCGGAGATTGTGCTCGAGCACGTGCCGTACCCATCCTTCTCGCACTGCCGCGGCGATGTAGCGAGCACGGCGCTCGGGATCGGAGACGCCCAAGATCGTCCGCACGTGACCCCACGGCAATTGGTCCACAGACTGTGGACCTAATGAGCGCTCCTCAGGCCAAGCGGCCGCGAGCTGGCGCATGTACTTGAGGTTGGTCGCCGAGAACCCCTTCATCGTGGGGAACCGGCGTCGGAGGTCCTCAGCGAGTCGCGGCAGGACCCGACTTCCCCACCCGCCCTCCTTCGAGCGCTCGAGCAGCACGGAACCGATGGCCCAGTAGAGGTGGATGAGGTGCGCGTTCGCGGCGAGTTGCACGCGCACGCGTGTGTCCGAGACCGGTGCGCTGATGAGCTCGACGGTCTCGGTGTAGTCCGGTGGCAGCTGGTGATCGTCCTCCATCGGGCAAGCCTGGGCCGGCTTTGATCGGATCCGCGAGTTTCCGGTATGCACGACGCACGCGATGTCGGCGAGCCGAGTACCCTGCGCGGCAACGACGAGGAGGTCGGCATGTTCCAGCAGTCACAACCCGAGGCCGCCCCACCGGTGGTGGACCGTGCCACGTTCGACGCGGCACTCGACGCGCAGGTGCAGGACGAGAAGGAACTCACCCGGCTCGGCGACCGGGTCGCAGCCGCACGACGGCGGCTCCCGATGGTGCAGGTCGACGACTACGAGTTCACCGGTCCGGACAGCCCCGTCCGACTCACCGAGCTCTTCGGCGACAAGTACCTGCTGCTCGTGCAGAACGTCATGTACGCCCCGGAGTGGGACGAGGCCTGCCCGGCGTGCACGTGGGGTGCCGACAACCTGCCCGCCGACATGGGTCGGCTGGCGGACGAGGGCATCGCGTTCGCGATGATCGCGCAGGCGCCGATCGAGAAGCTCGAGGCGTGGAAGGCGGCACGGCGCTGGCCGCACACGTGGGTGTCCTCCGGCGGGACGAGCTACCACGACGACTGGGGCTGGACGCAACCGGAGGGGCCGGTCCCCGGCTACTCGTACTACCTGCTCCGGGACGGCGTGCCGTACCTGACGTACTCGACGACCGCGCGCGGGACGGAGGCGATCATGCCGGTCGCGCACGTCATGGACCGCACGGTGTACGGCCGGCAGCAGGACTGGGAGGACAGCCCGGACGGCTGGCCGCAGTTCCCGACGTACGGCTGAGCGGGTTCACCCCGAGAAGCCGCTGAACCGGTCGTCGGTGGCCTCGAGCACGCGGAGCACGTTGCCGCCGGCGAGCGCCTCGAGGTCCGCGGCGCTCCAGCCCCGGCGTTCGAGTTCCGCGGCGAGGACCGGGTAGCGCGAGACGTCCCGGACGTCCGGCGGCAGCACGGGGGTGCCGTCGTAGTCGCCGCCGATGCCGATGTGCGCGGCTCCCGCGACGTCCCGCGCGTGCTCGACGTGGTCGGCGATGTCGGACACCGTGACGAGGGGGCCCTCGCCGACGGAGCCCGCCTCTTCCCAGTCTGCCCAGGCCCGCGACACGAACTTCGGCACGAAGGTGATCATCACGACGCCACCGTTGTCCGACAGCCGCGCGAGGACGTCGTCGGGGACGTTCCGCGGGTGGTCGTTCACGGCGATGGTCGAGGAGTGGCTGAAGACGACCGGCCGGGTGGCGACGTCGAGGGTGTCCCGCATCGTGGACGGCGCGGTGTGGGACAGGTCGACGAGCATGCCGATCCGCTCCATCTCCGCCACCACCTGTCGGCCGCGGTCGGTCAGCCCGCCGTGGGCACGCGCACCCGTCGCCGAGTCGGCCCACGGGGTGTCGTCGTTGTGCGTCAGCGTCATGTACCGCACGCCCAGCCGAGCGAAGTCGCGGAGCACGGCGAGGTCGTCCCCGATGGAGTGCCCACCCTCGGCGCCGAGCAACGATGCGATGCGTCCCGACGCGACGGCGGCTCGGACCTCGGCGGCGGTGCGGGCGAGCGCGAGGTCGTCCGGGTACCGCGCGATGATCCGGTGCGCCAGGTCGATCTGCTGCAGGGTCGTGCGGACCGGGTCGGGTTCGTCGGCGGGGACGAACACGGACCAGAACTGCCCGACGACACCCCCGGCGCGGAGCTTCGGGATGTCCGTGTGGAGCGACGACTCCTCGGTGTCGATGCCCTCGACACCGGAGTCGTGGGACTCGCGCCGCTCCCACGGCAGGTCGTTGTGGCCGTCGATCACCGGGAACGCGAAGCTCATGCGGACGACGGTACCGCGGCCTACAGCGAGCCGGTCAGCGCCATCAGCCCGAGGCTCGATCCGGTGACGACGACCCAGAGCACCAGCCCGAGCACGAGCGGCCGGAACCCGGCGCGGCGGAACCCGGCGATGTCGGTCGAGAGCCCGATCGCGCTGAGCGCCACCGTGATGAGGAACGCAGCGACGGTGGAGATCGCCGGGTGCACCGGCCCCGGGAGGATCCCGGTGGAGTTCACCGCGGCGGCGATCACGAAGCCGGTCAGGAACCACGGCACGAGCTTCCACACCCGCCGGAACGACCAGCGAGTCGGCGCCGCACCCTCGACCGGGACCGCTGCCGCCGACCGCCTCCCCACCAGCCACGCGAGCCCGAGGACGATCGGGATGATCATCAGCGTCCGGACGAGCTTCACGACGACCGCGAAGTTCGCCGCCTGGGTGCCGTAGGTGCTCGCGGCCGCCACGACCGACGACGTGTCGTTCACGGCCGTGCCGGCGAAGAGCCCGAACGCGTGCTGGCTCATCCCGAGGGCGTGCCCGACGATCGGGAAGACGATCACGGCGGCGACGTTGAACAGGAAGATCGTGGAGACGGCGTAGGCGACCTCGACCGACACCGCGCCGATCACGGGCGTCACGGCCGCGATCGCCGAGGCGCCGCAGATGCCCGTCCCGACGCCGATCAGCGTCCGCAGGTTGCCGACGACGCCGAGCAGCCGCCCGACACCCCACGCCGCGAGCAGGCAGATGACGAGCGTGCCGAGCATCACCGGCAGCGACTCCACGCCGACGCGGGCGACCTCGGCGAGCGACAGCTGCGCACCGAGGAGCACCACGGCCAGCTGCAGCACGAACTTCGACGCCGTCGTGATCCCGGGCTTCAGCGAGTCGGCCGGACGACGCACCATGCCGATGACCGCTCCGAGCACCACGCCGCTGACCGGCGCCCCGACCACGGGGAGGAACCGGCCGATGACCGTGGCGACCACGGCGATGCCGGTCGCGAGTGCGAGACCGGGGGCGAGCCTCCTGGCGGTTTCCGTCGTCGATGCCACGTGACCATCCTGCACTGCGGGAGGATCGGGGCATGACCGTGTCGTTCCGCATCGTGACCGAGCTCGATGCGTCACCCGAGCGCGCGTTCGCGCTGTCGCTCGACATCGGGGCGCACGAACGTTCACTCGCCGGCACCGGCGAGCGTGCCGTGGCCGGCACGACGAGTGGCCGGATCGCGCTGGGCGAGACCGTCACGTTCCGTGCGCGGCACCTCGGGATCGTCTGGCGGTTGACGAGTCGGATCACCGCCCTGGAGGCTCCGCGCCGGTTCGTCGACGAACAGGTACGCGGTCCGTTCGCCCGGTTCCGGCACGAGCACCGGTTCGAACCGTCTGGTGACGGCACGCGGATGATCGACGAGATCGAGTTCCGGGCACCGCTCGGCCCGCTGGGCGTGATCGCCGAGCGGCTGGTGTTGGCGCGGTACGTGCCCACGCTGATCCGCTCCCGCAACGCGGCGCTGGCCGCCGAGCTCCGCAGGTCCGCGGGGTCGAATCGCGCGTAGGAGGCGGAATCGCGCGTAGGAGATCGAACGTTCCGGCCTCCTACGCGCGATTCGGCTTCCCATTGCGGACGTTATGGGTCGTTTCGGCACCCCTGCCCGAGCGCCCGTCAGGAGCCGGCGAGCTCCCCGAGGGTGTCGTACGCCGCGGCGACGGCATCCACGTGTGCTCGGCCGGCGGGGCCCGACGCTTCGTAGACGTCGTTCGCGATCGCAGCGACCACGGCGAACAAGGCCGCGAGCGAGTCGAACGCGGACGGCGAGTCCACCGGGCAGAGGATCGTCGTCGCGGCCGGCGCAGCGATCACGGCGGCCGTCGGGTCCCCGATCACGACGACGTCGGCACCCGATGCCACGCAGTGCCGCACGAGTCGGTCGATGCCTGCCGCGTGCCGCCGGACGGTGACCACGATGACGAGGTCCCGGCGGTCGAGGTCCGCCACCTCCTCCCCGAGTCGCTGCCCGGGTGCCGGACCGACCCGGACATCCGGCCGGACCTGCGCGAGCTGCGCCCGGAGCTGCAGCGCGATCGGGTGCGCGCCGCGCTCCCCGAACACCAGGACCCGGCGCGCCCGCATGATGCGCCGGGCGAGCCGGGGGCGTTCGGCGCGGGCGAGGGAGGCGAACGCGGCGTCGAGGTTCCGGGACTCGACGGCCCGCTGGTCCACGTGCGCGGCGTCCTCCGCGGCCCAGGGCAACCCGCTGCCCCGTGCGGACATGAGTTCCTGCCGGACCTCGGCGGCGTCCTGGAACCCGAGGGACCGGACGAGCCGCGAGACCGTCGCCTTCGAGGTACCGGACTCGGCGGCGAGCTGCGCCGAGGTCCCGACGAGCAGGAGCTCCGGGTCGTGGCGGACCATCGCGGCGACCCGGCGCTCGGCGGGTGAGAGCTGCTCCCACACCGCGTCGATGCGCCCGCGGACGTCGGGCTGGGCGGCGGTCACGAGGGCTCCGCTGCGAGAGTCGTGATCGCGGTGACGAGGGCGTCGAGCCCGAGGGCGATGTCGGCCTCGGAGACGAACTCGTCCGGGTGGTGGCTGATGCCGTCGGGGTTCCGGAGGAACAGCATCGCGACGTCGGTGACGAGCCCGAGCGACATGGCGTCGTGCCCCGCGCGGGAGAACAGCTCCATCGGCTCGGGCGACCCCGTGGCGACGATCCCGGCCCGGACGGCGTCCATCAGCCGCGGCGCGCAGAACACGGCAGGGGCCCGGTGCACCTCGGTCGGCTCGACGCTGACGCCGCGGCGCTCCCCGATCAGCGCGAAGGCCTTCGTGATCTCGTCCCACACCCGGTCGCGTCCGTCGTCGAACTCGCCCCGCAGGTCCACCGAGAAGTGTGCGATGCCCGGGACGACGTTCACGGCACCCGGTTCGACCGTCATCGTGCCGACCGTCCCGACGTGCTGCGACGCCCGGCAGATCCGCTCGACGGCGAGCGCGGCCTCGGCGGCGGCCAGGAGCGCGTCGTGTCGGCGCTCGTACGGGGTGCCGCCGGCGTGCCGGGCCTCCCCGACGGCCTCGACCGTGAAGCGGCGAGCACTGGCGATGCTCGTGACGACACCGAGTGCCTGGTCGGCCTGTTCGAGGTACGGCCCCTGCTCGATGTGCGCCTCGAGGTACCCGACGAGCCGCGACGGGTCCACCGCGGCGTCGCCGACGCGCGAGGGGTCGAGCCCGAAGTCGGTGAACGCCTGCCGGAGGGAGACCCCCTCGGCGTCGGTCAGCTCCCACCAGGCGTCGTCCCAGACCCCGGCGACCGCCGAGGACCCGAGCAGCGCCTTGCCGAAGCGCGTTCCCTCTTCGTCGGAGAACGCGATCACCTGGATGCCGAACGGCAGCGTGCCGTGCTCGGCGCGGATGCGGGCGACGGCCGCGATGCCCATGAGCACCCCGACGATGCCGTCGTACCGGCCGGCGTCCACAACGGTGTCGAGGTGCGAGCCGACGAGCAGTACGGGGGCGTCGTCCGTTGCGCCGGGGACGCTGCCGTGCAGGTTGCCGGCGTCGTCCTGCCACGTGGTCATCCCGGCGTCCTGCATCCAGCGCGCGACGATCGTGTTCACCCTGGCGTGCTCCGGCGACAGGTAGACGCGGGTGATCTGGCCCGGCGTCGCGGTGACGGCGGCGAGTTCGTCGCACCAAGAGACGATCGTCGCGGCGTCGACGGTCACGGCCGTGCTCCCGCGTACGTGTCGAGCGCCGCGTCCACGCCGCCGCCCTGCGGCACGGGGAACCCGCCGCGACGCAGCGACTGCTCGAGCGCCGAGAGCGTCGTCACGACGGCGTCCTTGCGGGCGTTGTAGCCCATCGTCCCGATGCGCCAGACCTTGCCGTGCAGAGGCCCGAACGACGTGCCGATCTCGATGCCGTGGTCCTCGAGCAGCGACGCCCGCACGGCGTCGCCCTGCACCGACGACGGGATCGAGACCGCGACGACGTTGTGCATCTTGTGCGCGACGTCGCCGAACACCTCGAGCCCGAGCGCTTCGACCCCGGCGAGCATCGCGCGTCCGGCCAGCTCGTGCCGCGCGATGACGGCGTCGCGTCCTTCTTCGAGCAGGATGCGCGCGCACTCGTTCGCGGCGTAGAGCATCGACGCGGCTTCGGTGTGGTGGTTCAGGCGTCGCGGCCCCCAGTAGTCGAGGATCATCGCGAGGTCGAGGTAGTTCGACCGGATCGGCTCGTCGGAGACCTCGTCGCCGGGTTCCCGGATGCCGGCTTCGACGCTGCGCCGGCCGTCGAGCACCGACACGGCGCGCGGCGACAGGGTGAGCGGTGCACTGCCCGATGGTCCGCCGAGGCACTTCTGCAGCCCGGCGCTGACGGCGTCGATCCCCCACGCGTCCACCTCGAGCGGGTTGCCGCCGATCGTCGCGGTCGCGTCGGTGTAGAACAGCACGCCGTGCCGGTCGCAGATCGCACCGAGCTCGTCGAGCGGCTGGTTCATCGTCGTCGAGGTGTCACCCTGCACGATCGCGAGGACCTTCGGCTTCGTCGCCACGATCGCGTCCTCGATCACCGAGGTCGGGAACACCTGCCCCCACTCGGTCTCGATCGTGTGGACGTCTGCCCCGGCGCGCCCGGCGATCTCCGCGAGCAGGTGTCCGAAGCGACCGAACACCGGCACGAGCACGCGGTCCCCCGGCGCGAGCAGGGACACGAGCGCGGCTTCGATGCCGGCGCGCGACGTGCCGTCGACGAGCACGGTCGCGTCGTTGACGGTGCCGAACACCTGCCGGTACAGCGCCTGCGTGTCGTTCATCGCGGACGTCATCCACGGGTCGTACTGCCCGACGAGCGGGGTGGACAGCGCACGCAGCACACGCGGGTCGGCGTTGATCGGCCCCGGCCCCATGAGGAGTCGAGCGGGCGGGTTCACTGGCAGCATCGGTACCTCCGTTCCGTTCACGAGCATATCGGAACGATCGTTACAACAGTGTTTCGGCGAGCGCGACCAGGGCTCGATCCGAGCCGACAGGACCGACGAAGCAGACCCCGACGGGTGCACCGTCGACGGTCAGGAACGGCGCGCTGACGGCGGGCAGCCCACCGATCCCGGCCACGGCCGTCATCCGCAGGGTCGCCACGCGGGTCCGCAGCACGGCGTCGCCGGTCGCGGTCCGCAACGGGGCCGGTCCCGGCACGGACGGGAGGCACAGCACGCCTCCGCCGATCACCTCACGCACGCGGGTGCGCAGCTCCGCCAGCCGCCCACGAGCGACCGTCTCGGCTTCCGTCGTGATCGCGGCAGCTGCGGCGAACCGCGCTCGGACGTCGTCCCCGAGTGCACTGGGATGCGCCTCGATCCAGGCGCCGTCGTTCCGCCAGGCCTCCGCCGCCTGGACCACGCGGAGGGTCTCGGCGAGGTCGTCGAGCGATGGCAGCTCGATCCGGCGGACAGGACGACGGGTCCGGTCGAGCCAGGCCGTGAACGCGGCGGCCGTCGCGGGCTCGGCGGCGTCCAGGAGTACGTCGCTGACGAGCAGCTCGCCGTCGTCCACCCCGACGCAGGCACCGGGCACGGACACTCCGACGGCGGCCGCCAGCACCGATGCCGAACGGGCGACCCACCCGACCGTGTCGAAGGACTCCGCGAGCGGGAGGAGACCGTCCCGCGGGACGCGGTCGTGCGTCGTCCGGAGTCCCCAGAGCCCCTGGTACGACGACGGCACGCGGAGACTGCCCGCCGTGTCCGTGCCGAGCCCGAGGTCCGCGGTGCCGAGGGCGACGGCCGAGGTGGAGCCCGACGTCGATCCACCGCCGATCCGCGTCGGGTCGGCTCCGTTCGGCGGCGACCCGAAGTGCGGGTTCCGGCCCGCGAGGGCGTAGGCGAACTCGTCCGTCCTGGCGATCCCGGTGACGACCGCGCCGGCGTCGAGCAACGTCTGCACCGCGGACGCCGACACGGTCTCCGCCTGGGCCGAGCGTTCCCACGTCGGGTTGCCGGCGCCGATGACGTGCCCCTGCACGGCGAAGAGGTCCTTCACGGCGACGCGCACCCCGGCGAGCGGCCCGGCATCGGCGCCGTGCACGAGCGGGTCGCCGACGACGCGCCAGACCGATCGGTCGAAGGCCTTCGGCCGACCGGTCACGTGCGCGGTCCGGATCCGCCAGACCCCGTCGGTGCAGCACCAGAGCTGGGTCTGCAGCCCGCGACCACCGCCGACGAAGTGCGACTCCCCCACGACCAGGACCGTGTCCGGTGCGAGCTGCTGGACGTCCACGGCGGCGATCGTCCGACGCGCAACCCCACCGCGGCCGGACCGGAAGGCGCTGATGGCGTCGTGTCCGCGCAGCAGTCCCGAGTCGTCGCCGCGGAGCGTCCCCTCGCCCGCTTCGAAGAGGTCGTCGAGCACCGCGGTGTCGTCCCGCATCAGGGCGTCCTCGTACGCGGTGAAGGCATGCTCGAGCCCGTCGGGCCACCCGCCGTGCACGATCACGCGCCGACCTCCGCGAAGTCGGCCTTCCGGATGGTGGCGTGCGCGCCGCACACCAGGTCCACGACCTGCGAGATCCGGAAGTCGGTCGCGGCGCTGAGGTACGCGTACGCGATGTGCTCGTCGACGCCCCAGCGCGCCCGGAGCAGGGCGATCGCCGCGCGGACACAGCGACGGACGGCCTCGTCGAGGTCCTCGTCCATGCCGGTCGGCACGAGGTACTCGGTCGTCTCGGCGATCGGACCGACGAGCTGGCCGAACCGATCGAGCGCCGTCGCCCGTTGCACGAGGTCGAGCCGGAGGACCAGGCGGAGCGATGCCTCCATCGCGGTGAGCGCCACCTCGCCGTCCCCCTGCGCGAAGTGCGAGTCGCCGACGTACACGCCCGCTCCCGGCACGAAGACCGGCAGGTGCAGCGTCGACCCGGCGGTGAGCAGAGCGATGTCGACGTTCCCGCCGTGCGGTCCTGGCGGCACCGAGTGCGCGCGCTCGTCTGAGTCCGGCGTGACCCCGACGATGCCGGGGAACGGGTGGAGCGGGAACGTGATGGTCCGGGGACCGCCCTCGACGACGGGCAGCCGGCCGTGGTCGACGCCGTCGCGCCGGACGACGTCGGCGAACACGGACACGGACTCCTCTGCGCGGGGCAGCTCCCCCGGCAGCGCTCCTCGGCCGTGCCGGTTCGAGATGACCCCGTACGGCACCCGCGGCGTCGCCTCGAGGATCGTCACCGAGACGACGTCACCCGGTTCCGCGCCAGCCACCGCGATCGGTCGGGAGACCACGTGCGGGCCGTCGGCGGGATCGCGCGTCAGGGTCCTGGCGATGTCCACGGCGTCCGCGAGCACGTCGCCGGCGCCCACCCCGTGCCGACCGAAGTACGTGAGCGGGTCCTGGCCCTGGTCGGGCAGGATGCCCTCATGCGAGACGGTGTCGACCGTCACCACGGACCCGGGTGCGACGGTCAGCGCGGGCACGTCCGCACGCGACGGCAGCCGCCCCCACAGGACGTCGTCCGGTGTCGACCCGAGTCGCGCCTCAGCCACGGGTCACCAGCTGCCCGGCCACGGACGTGGCGGTGACCCGCTGCCCGCGCAACCAGGTCTCGGTCACCCGGCCCCGAGCCTCCAGTCCGGCGAACGCGGAGACCGGGTTCCGGTGTGCCAAGCCGGCCACCTCGATGACTTCGGTGGCGGACGGGTCGAACACGGCGAGGTGGGCGAGCGCTCCCGGCGCGATGCGACCGCGGTCGGCGAAGCCGACGAGCGCCGCCGGTCCCGTCGTGAACCACGGCAGGATCGTCTCGAGCGACAGACCACGGCGGAGCGCCTCGGTCCAGACGGCGCGGAACCCAACCTGCAGGCCGGCGATCCCGCCCCAGGCGAGGCCCCAGTCGTCGGTCTTGAGGTCGGCGGTGGACGGCGAGTGGTCGGACACGACCATGTCGATCGTGCCGTCCAGGAGACCCTGCCAGAGCGCGTCGCGGTTGGCGTCGTCGCGGATCGGCGGGCAGCACTTGAACTCGGTCGCGCCGTCGGGGATGGTCGACGCCTCGAACGCCAGGTAGTGCGGGCAGGTCTCGACCGTGATCCGCACGCCGTCGTCCTTCGCGGCGCGGATCATCGGCACCGCGCCGGCGTCCGACAGGTGCAGGACGTGCACCCGCGCCCCGGTTGCCCGTGCGCCGTCGATCACCTGCGCGATCGCGGACTCCTCGGCGGCGGGCGGACGGGTCGCGAGGAAGTCCTGGTAGTGCCCACCGAGCGCCTCGTGCGGCACGAGGTGTGCGGGGTCCTCGGCGTGCACGATGAGGAGCGCGTCGACGGCGGCGACCTCCTCGATCGCGGCACGGAGCAGCGCCGGTTCGAGGTGCGGGAACTCGTCGACCCCGGACGGCGCCGTGAAGCACTTGAACCCGAAGACACCCTGCTGGTGCATCGCGTCGAGACTCCCGAGGCTGTCGGGGACGGCACCGCCCCAGAACCCGACGTCGACGGCGACCCGACCCTCGGCACTCGCACGTTTCGTGGCGAGCGCCTCGACCGTGGTCGTCGCGGGGATGGAGTTGAGGGGCATGTCGATGATCGTCGTCACCCCGCCGAGCGCTGCGGCACGGGTGGCGGACGCGAAGCCCTCCCACTCGGTGCGCCCCGGCTCGTTGACGTGGACGTGCGTGTCGACGAGCCCGGGGAGCAGCACGTGCCCGTCGGGGACGACATGCACGTCCGCGTCGGCGGGTGTCGCGGCGTCACCGGGCAGGACGTCCGCGATCCGGCCGCCCTCGACGACGACCGTTGCAGGTCGGAACGCGCCGTCGATCCACGCGCGCTGCGCCCGGAACACGGTGCCGGTCACGCGACGGCTCCGAAGTCCTGCAGCAGGCCGGTGAAGGCCTTGCGGGGCGGCGTGGCGTACTCGCCGTGCTTGCCCGTCGACAGGCCGAGCCGCACGAGCAACTCGGCGAGGACCGTCGCGGCGGAGACGCCGTCGACGACCGGGGCACCGATCGTCCGCGAGACCTCGGCGCAGAAGTCCGCCATCCCGGCGCAGCCGAGCACGACGGCGTCCGCGCCACCGGCGATGACCGCCCGGCACTCCTCGATGACGAGCGCACGGGCACCGGACGCGGGGTCGTCGAGCTCGAGGACGGGGACCTCGCACGCACGGATCTCGGTGACGAGCGGGGCGAACCCGTACCGGTCCGCGAGCTCGTGCGCCCGGCCGACCGTCCGCCCGAGCGTCGTCACGACCCCGAACCGGCGGCCGAGCATGGCGGCGGTGTGGAAGCCCGCCTCAGCGATGCCGATCACGGGGCCGGTGGCGAGCTCCCGTGCCGCGTCGAGGCCCGGGTCGCCGAAACAGGCGACGACGTACGCGTCCACCCCGTCCGACTCCCCGATCGCGATCTGCTCGAGGAGGCCCGGGACCGCGAGCGCCTCCTCGTAGTGGCTCTCGATCGAGGCCGGCCCCATCGTCGGGTTCACCGCCTCGACGATCGTCCCGGGGCCCGCGACGGCCGACGCAGCAGCGCCGACCGTCCGAGTCATCGAGGTGGTGGTGTTCGGGTTGACGACGCGGATGCGCATCGGGGTCCTTCCGGTGGAGCAGTGGAGCGGGTGGTGCGGTGACTCTGCGGTTCTGCGGTTCTGCGGTTCTGCGGTTCTGCGGTTCTGCGGTTCTGCGGTTCTGCGGTTCAGGCTCGGCCGACGGCGGCACCGTCGTCGACCGTGGGGTCGTCGGCGTCCAGGACCGGCATGCTCGGCCGAGCACGTTCGAGTGCCCAGAAGACCACGAGTCCCAGGCCGCAGCCGATGAACCAGCTGTAGTTGCTCAGCCACGGCAGGACGCCGAGGGCCGGCGGCAGCACCGCGCTGGCGACGGAGACCACGCCGGTGCCGACGAGGGTCCAGATGGCGTTCGGATTGAACCCGCCGCGGTACCAGTACCGTGCGGCGGTGTCCTTCGTGTACATGTCGTCGACGGCCACGCGCTGCTTCGCCACCAGGTAGTAGCCGGCGATGAGGATGCCGAACAACGGGCCGATCAGGGCACCCAGCACGCCGAGCGTGTAGAGGATCGCCTGGTCGTTGCCGTACCAGTTCCACGGGGTGAGGAGCACGGAGCCGACGGCGGCGATCATGCCGCCCATCCGCCAGCTGATCTTCCGCGGGGCGACGTTCGAGAAGTCGAATGCGGGGCTGATGAAGTTCGCGACGATGTTGATGCCGACCGTCGCCGTGACGAACGTCAGGCCGCCGAGCAGGATCGCGAACGGGGCGTCGATCGCCTGGACGGTCTCGATCGGGTCGGTGATGAGCTTGCCGAACACCGGGACCGTCGCGCTCGCACACAGCACGGTGAGGATCGAGAAGAACAGGAAGTTGATCGGCAGCCCCCACATGTTGCCGCGCTTGACGGCCTGGAACGACTTGCCGTACCGGGAGAAGTCGCCGAAGTTCAGCATCGGGCCGGAGAAGTAGCTCACGACGATGGCGATCGCCGACAACATGACCGGGATGCTCGCGCCGAACGACAGCGGCTCCCCTGCTGACAGGTTCAGCGAGATGTTCCCGATGCCCGCACGGCTCACCAGGTAGATCGCCAGCGCGATCATCACGACGTACACCGCGGGGCCCGCCCAGTCGATGAACTTCTTGATCGCCTCCATGCCCATCGAGAACAGCGCTGCCTGCGCCACCCAGAGGATCGCGTACGAGATCCACCCCAGCGCCGAGAGGCCGAGGAACGAGTGCTCCAGCAGGCCGGCCGACGCGGGGATGAACTTCAGGAAGATGATGTTGAGCGACTGCGCCGCCAGGAACGTCTGCACGCCGTACCAGGCCATCGCGATGAGACCGCGGATGATCGCGGGGACGTTCGCCCCGAGGACGCCGAACACCGCGCGGTTGATCACCGGGTACGGCACGCCCGTGCGCTGGGACGGCTTCGCGACGAGGTTGGCGAACACCTGCACGATGAGGATGCCGACGACGAGGGCGATGAGCACCTGCCAGCTGGCGATCCCGAGCGCGAAGAGTGAGCCGGCGGTGACGTAGCCGCCGACGGAGTGCACGTCGGACATCCAGAACGCGAAGATGTTGTAGCTCGTCCACGACTGCTTGCGGAGCGGAGCGAGGTCCTCGTTGGTGAGGGCCGGGTCGTACCCGGGCTTGACGACGCCGGCGCCGGCGAGGGCATCCGACGTGACGGGGGCGTGGGGCGCTGCGACGGGTGCCGCGGTCTCTGTTGCCAAGACGTCCTCCGATGGGAGTGGGAAGCGGGGTCGGTGCTTGCTTGTGCAGAAAGCTACGGACCCTGTTCGCCCTCGCCGTTTCCCCCGTGTAACGACCGTGTGTCATGACACCCGTTCTGAAACGCTCGTTCCGGCCCCTGCATCCTTCGATGCAAGTCACCGAGGTGCGTCCCTCGGCCGGTCGTCGCGCGGACCGCTGGTTCCTAGCGTCGATGGCATGACGACAACGATCCGGGGGCTGGTCACGCGGTACCCCCTCCGCACCTTCTTCACGCTCGCACTCGCGCTCAGCTGGCTCGCCTGGGTGCCGTACATCCTGTCGCCGCACGGGCTCGGCGTGTGGGACATCCACTTCCCCGAGTTCCTCGGCACCGCGCAGTTCACCGGCGTCCTGCCCGGCGCGCTGCTCGGCCCGCTCGGCAGCGCGTTCCTCGTGACGGCCATCGCGGACGGCCGACCCGGTCTCCGGCGGTGGGTCGGACGGCTCTGGCGCTGGCGCGTGGCGTGGCACTGGTACGCGGTCGCGCTCGTCGGGGTCCCGGCGGTCATCGTCGCGTCCGGGCTGCTGTTCTCCGGCGGTCAGGTCCAGGCGCCGTCGTGGACCGCCGTCGCGATGCTCGTGCCCGGCCTCGTCGTCCAGCTCGTCACCACCGGTCTCTCCGAGGAGCCGGGCTGGCGTGACTTCGCGCTCCCCCGCCTCCAGTCGCGGTTCGGCGCGCTCGGTGCCGCAGCGGTCCTCGGGCCGATCTGGGCGCTCTGGCACATGCCGCTCTACCTGAGCGACTGGGGCGGGTGGCCGAACGCGCACTGGACCGAGCCGCTCGTGTTCGCGGCCTTCACGATCACGTTCAACGTCGTGATGATCTGGGTCTTCAACCGCACCGGGGAGAGCCTGCCGCTCGCCATGCTGCTCCACGTCGGCGTGAACAACACCATCTCGACGCTGTGGGCCGACATGTACCCGGGCATGACCGCCGGGACGATGATGCTCGGGCTGACGATCCTCTCGACGATCGCCGCCGCGGTGCTCCTCGTCGTCACCAGGGGCCGACTCGGGTTCGACCGCCGTGGACCCGTCGCCGCCGCGATCGTTCCCGACGCCCCGGCCGCCGCCCTCGTAGGATCGAACGATGGCACCCGCTGAGCCCCGCGCGCGGCGGACCGACGTCCTCGTCGCCCTGGGGACCGCCGTCCTCGCGATCGGCCTGCAGCTCGCGCTGCCGCCGCTCGACCGCGCCGATCCGGACGGCGCCGGGTCCAGCTACCCGGACGTCGTGAGCGTCCCGTGGATCGTCCTCGCCGTCGCGATGCTCGCGCAGTCGACGCTGCTGCTCGGCGCGCGACGCCGACCCCGGACCTCCCTGCTGCTCACCGCGCTGGTCCCCGTCGTCGCCGTGGTGCTCGCGCCGAGCACGCTGTCCGGGCTCGCGATGCTGCCGGTCGTCGTGGCCGTCGTCCTCGCCGGTCTCCGCGTGCCCCTCACACAGCTCTGGCCGACGCTCCTCCTCGCTGCCGTCCCGATCGTCGCGACACAGACGGTGCTCGCCTTCGCCGTGCTGCTGGCCGGTCGTGCGAGTGTCGCCACGGGATTGGCGACCGGACTGGGCACGGGGGTCCTGCAGGCCGTCGGCGCCGTCGGGCTCCCGGCGCTCGTCGTGCTCGTGATCCGCGCACGGCGTGACGTCCGCGCCGCACGGTCCGCGGAGGCCACCGCCCTCGACCGGCAACAGGACGCCCAGGTCGACGCCGCCATCGCCCGCGAGCGTGCGGCCATGGCGCGGGAGCTGCACGACATCGCGGCCCACCACCTCTCCGGTATCGCGCTCATGTCCGCCGCGATCGACCGGCAGATCGACACCGACCCGGATCGTGCCCACGACGGCGTCCGACAGGTGCGGGCGCAGAGCACCGCGGTCCTCGACGACCTCCGCCGGCTCGTGGGGCTCCTCCGCGAGGACGCGCCGGCCGAACGGCTCGTCGAGACCGTCCCCGGCATCGTCGACCTGGTGGAGCGGGCCCGGCAGCGCGGTGCTGCCGAACTGGAACTCCGCACCGGCTCCGCCGCCACCCTCGGCAGCGGGATCGGACCGCTCGCACAGCTCGCCGCGTACCGCACCGTCCAGGAGGCACTGGCCAACGCCGCCATGCACGCACCGGGGGCACGGTGCACCGTCACGATCGACGACCGCTCCGCGGATCGGCTCACGATCTCCGTCCGGAACGGAGCGCCGACCGTTCCGGCCGACACCGCTCAGATGGACGACTCGCGGGTGGGCGGCAACGGGCTGCGCGGCATGCGGGAGCGTGCGGAGCTCGTCGGCGCTCGGCTCGAGACCGGGCCGACGGACGACGGCGGCTGGCGCGTCGTGCTCGTGCTCGACCGGGAGGCATCGTGAGCGACCTGATCCGCGTGCTCGTCGCCGACGACCAACCGCTCGTGCGGGCCGGGGTGTCCGCGCTCCTCGACGCCGAACCCGACATCGAGGTCGTCGCGGTGGCTTCCGACGGCGCCGAGGCGCTGGAGCTCGCGCGGAGCACGGTGCCGGACGTCGCCTGCCTCGACATCCGGATGCCCGTGCACGACGGCATCACCGTCACCCGCGCGCTCTGCGGCCCCGATGCCGATCCGGCGATCCCGGTGCTCGTCCTCACCACCTTCGACCTCGACGACTACGTCTTCGGCGCGCTGGAGGCCGGCGCCAGCGGCTTCCTCCTCAAGGACGCCGAACCGGACGTCATCGTCGACGCCGTCCGGCAGGTCGCCGCGGGCAACGGGACGCTCGACCAGGCCCTCACCCGCCGGGTGCTCCGCGAGTTCGTGTCACGGCGTCGTCTGCAGCCGGTCACCGGCGACCGTGCCGACGAGGTCCTCACCGCCCGTGAACGCGACGTGCTGCTGCTCCTCGCGCAGGGCATGTCGAACGAGGACATCGCCGCGGCCCTCGTCGTCGAGGTGTCGACCGTGAAGTCGCACCTGGCGCGGATGCTGCCGAAGCTCGGGGTCCAGTCGCGGCTGCAGGCCGTCGTCTGGGCGTACCAGAACCACATCGTGAGCGTCCCCGAGCGGGATTGACCCGCCCGGGGACGCTCCACGTCGGCTCGCTCAACTTGCACATGTGCGTGCACGAAGATGGGCCCATGTCTGACCCCATCCGCTACGTCGCCATCGGCGACAGCTTCTCCGAGGGCATCGGCGACGTCGGCGACGCGACCGGCGCCCCGACCCTCCCCGGGTGGGCCGGACGCCTGGCGACCGGCCTGGCCGCCGTGCACCCGGACGCGCCGGTGTCCTACGCGAACCTCGCCGTCCGGGGGCGCCTGCTCGCCGGGGTCCTCGACGGGCAGCTCGACGCGGCACTCGCCCTCGACCCGGCACCGACGCTCATCACGTTCTGCGCCGGCGGCAACGACCTGCTCCGCCCGTCGTTCGACCCCGACGCGCTCATCGCTCCGTTGGAGACCGCGGTCGAACGGGTCCTGGCGCGCGGCATCCGGTTCGCGCTCCTCAGCCCCGCCGACCCCAGCGCTCGACTCCCCCTCGGATCGCTCATCAACAACCGCGGCAACGCCTGGGCCGGTGCGCTCGGGGATCTCGCCCAGCGCCGCGACCTGCCGTTCGTCGACGTCTCCCGCGATCGCCACCTGGGCCGTGCGGAGTTCTGGTCCGACGACCGCCTGCACATGAACGCCACCGGGCACCAGCGCGTCGCCGACCTGGCGCTGCACGCGATCGCGGACGCCCCGGCCGCGCCCGAGCCCGTCGACGCCCGGGCAGCCAGGGCCCGGCTGCCGGAGGAACTCCGGTACTACCGCGACCACGTGCTGCCCTGGGTCGGCCGACGAGTCACCCGCCGCTCGTCGGGCGACGGTCGTTCCGCGACGTTCCCGACGTGGACGCCCGTGCGCTGGACCCCGGATCACTGAACGCCCGCTCAGGGAGTGGTGATCGCGCAGGATCGCAGCGGTTCCCCGCACGCCGCCCAGTGCGTGGTTGCCGCTCGACGGACGTGACGGTCCACTGGACGGGTCCACGCCAGCCGACGTCAGGGGAGACGGCCATGACGACCTTTGCACCGAGCGCATCAGCGACTGCTGGTGCAGCCGTCGCCGTACCCGCCGTCCGCGGGATCGACCACATCGGCCTGACCGTGCCGGACATCGACGCGGCCTCCGACTTCTTCGTCCGCGGACTCGGCGCCGTCGTCCTGTACGACCGGTTCCTCAGGAGCGATCCGGTGCGCAGGACCCCGGACGTCCAGCAGCGTCTGGGCATCCCGCACACGATGGCGCAGGGAGCGCTCCGGATGCTCGCCCTGCCGAACGGCCCGGGGCTGGAGCTCTTCGAGTACCACGGGCGGGGGCAGCGAGCGGCGTCACGGCCGAGCGACATCGGGTGGCAGCACGTCGCGTTCTACGTGGACGACCTCGACCGCGCACTCGCGGGTGTGGAAGCCGCAGGCGGGCACCGGTACGCCGACCCGCGCGACCTGGGCGGGAACGAGAGCGGGTTCGGCAACCGCTTCGTGTACGTGGGGACACCGTGGGGCTCGACCCTCGAGCTCATCTCCTACCCGACGCTGCAGGAGGCCGAGATCACCGCGCCGCGCCGGAAGTGGCGGGTCTGACCGCGGATCTCGTCAGCCGGTGACGTAGGTGCGCGTCGGTGCACCGCTGAGCGCGTGCGCGAACTCCGTCCCCGTCGGGCGGAAGCCGACCGCCTCGTAGAGCCGGACTGCCCTGGTGTTCCCGGCGAGGGCGTGCAGTGCGACGGACGGGTGTCCGGCTGCCAGTGCCGCGTCGATCCCGGCGACGAGCAGTGCCCGCCCGACCCCTCGTGCCTGCAGAGCCGGTCGGACCGCCAGCAGGGACAGGTACGCCGCATCGTCGGGGTCGCCGGCCAGGCCGGTCCCCGGCGCGGTGACCAAGACGAAGCCGTCGAGTCCGCCGTCGTCCGACCCCGCGACCAGCAGCGCGACCCGATCCACCAGGAACTTGGTGCCGGCACGCGCCCGTACGGCCGGGTCCTCCGCGACGCCGTCACGCGCGGCGACGGCGGCGCACCACAGGTCGATGCAGTCGGCGACCTGGTCCGCGGTCGCAGAACGCGGGACCACCGACGACTCGACCACCCGATCAGCCTACGACCGCGTCGCTCCCGATCCGGTAGCCGGCGCCACGGTGCTCCTCGGGCAGCCGGTCCCCGCGCCCGTGCAGCTTGTGCCGCAGCGAACCGGCCTCGTAGGCGTCCGGGTAGGCCCCACGGGCACGCAACTCGGGGATGACGAACTCGATGACGTCCTCCCACGTGCCGGGCGTCACCGCGTACGCCAGGTTGAACCCGTCGACGTCGGTCTGCTGCTGGATCTCCTGCAGCTGCGTCGCGATCGTCGCTCCCCCACCGACCGCGACCGGCCCGAGTCCACCGATCGCCGTGTGTCGGGCGAGGTCACGGATCGTCCACTTCGACCCGTCGGACCCCGTCGCCGCGGAGATGTTCGCCGCCGCCGACTGGATCGCGTTCGACTCGACGTCACCGAGCGGCTCGTCGAGGTCCCACTGCGACAGGTCGACGCCCATCCATCCGGAGTTGAGCACCAGCGCACCGAGCTCGGACGCGTAGGACAGGTAGTCCTCGTACTTCGCCTGCGCCAGTTCGTCGGTCTCGTCCGTGATGATCGTCAGGAGCGTGTAGATCTTCGCCGCGTACCGGTCGCGGCCGGCCGCTTCGAGTGCGTCGCGGATCTTCGTCACCGTCGCGGCGAGCTGCGGGATGGTCGGCGCACCGACGAAGACCGCCTCGGCGTTCTCGGCGGCGAACCGGACCCCGCGCGGCGACGCCCCCGCCTGGTAGATCACCGGCGTGCGCTGCACCGACGGCTCCGACAGGTGGATGCCCGGGACGTCGAAGTGCTTGCCGTGGTGCTCGATCGGGTGCACCTTCGCCGGGTCGGTGAAGACCCCGGTCTCACGGTCCTCCACCACCGCGTCGTCCTCCCACGACCCCTCCCACAGCTTGTAGAGGACCTCGAGGTACTCGTCGGCGACGTCGTACCGGTCGTCGTGACCGAGCTGGTCGGTCTGCCCCATGTTCCGCGCGGCGCTCGGCAGGTACCCGGTGACGACGTTCCAGCCGACGCGGCCCTTCGTGAGGTGGTCGAGCGTCGAGACGCGGCGGGCGAACGGGTACGGGTGCTCGTAGGCGGTCCCCGCGGTGATCCCGAACCCGAGGTGCTCGGTCACCGACGCCATGGCGGACACGAGGAGGATCGGGTCGTTCACCGGGACCTGCGACCCCGTCCGGAGCGCTGCCTCGTTCGAGTCGCCGTACACGTCGTACGTGCCGAGGACGTCGGCGATGAAGATGCCGTCGAACGCGCCACCCTCGAGCGTCTTGGCGAGTTCGGTCCAGTACGACAGGTCGCGGTAGTTCCGGGAGCGGTCGCGCGGGTGGCGCCACAGCCCGGAGGACTGGTGCGCGACGCAGTTCATGTCGAACGCGTTGAAGCGGATCTGCCTGGTCGGGTTCGTCGAGTCCGTCACGGTCGCGACGTTACGGACCGGAGATCTGATCGTCACGCAAGGTGACGAACGATGACGTGGTGACCCGGTTCACCCGCCTGTTCCCCGCCGACACCAGGCGGCGGTCACCGCGATCGTCGTGTCGAACGCCTCGAGCGCTGGACGGTTCAGGAACGCGTGGCGCGTCCCGGCGAGGACGTGGTGCTCCACATCGGTCCCCGCGGCGGCGAGCTCCGCCGCGAACAGGTCGCCGGACGCCCGCATGTTGTCGTGTTCGGCGTTGACGACGAGGGTCCGTGGGAACCCTCCGAGCTCGTGGCCGCCGGGGAACGCGAGACGATCGGCGAGGGCCTCCCTCGACCCCGCGTAGTTGCGGTTCATCACGTCGAGGGCCCACGGCGCGTGGGTGATCCGACGGTGCCGACGAGATCGCTGCTGGGTGCCTCGACTCCTGGGGTGTGCGGCGTGGAAGAAGCCGTACGCGAAGACGGCGCCCACCGGAGGCACGCCCTCGTCCGTCGCGCGGAGTGTCGCGGCCGCCGCGAGGCACGCACCGGCGCTCGCTCCGCCGAGGACCACGCCGCTGGGTGATGCGGCGTGCACCTCGTGGTACGCGGCGAGCACGTCGTCGAGGGGCACCGGGTAGCGGTGCCGTCGCGACGTCGCCCACCCGGTACCCGGCACCGGCGCCAGACGGTAGTGGCCGGTGGCGACGGTCACGCCCTGCGCGGCCAGGGACTGCGCGACGTCGTGTGCCTCGGGTTGGTCGAGGCCGCCCCGGAAGAACCCACCGCCGTGCAGCCAGAGCAGCGTCGGCCCTCCGGTCGTCCCGACGCCCGGCACCGCGCGGTACCACCGGATCGGAACCGTGTGCCGGTCCGCACCCGGGCGTGTGCCGCCGATGTCTGCCATGCGATCACCTTGGCAGAAGAGCGGCCGTCGGAGCGAGGGCAGGACAGCGGTCGCCGGAGCGAGCGGGGTCAGCGCACCCGTTCCACGAAGGGGTCGATGACCGCCCAGGTGGCATCCGGGGCTTCGAGGTGCGGGAGGTGGCCGGCCGCGAGGACCTCCGCGAACTCGGCACCGGGGATCGCGCGGGCGACGGCGCGACCGTACGACGGCGTGACGATGCGGTCGCTCTCGCCGAAGACGACGAGCGTCGGGACGGTGATCGCCCCGGCGCGGTCCAGGAGCGTCGGGTCGCTCATCCCGCGGCCCGCGAGGACCGCCATCGTCCGTCCGTTCGACTGCTGCACGGCCCGCTGCTCCGCTGTCAGACCGGCGGGGTCGACATACCCCCGCTCCGGGTCGTGCCACGCCGCTTCGGCGAGCCCCCGGGCGTCCAGCGCGAAGAAGTCCGCGATCGGCTCGCCGTCGACGACGGCTCCGACGCCGTCGATGTCCACCACGGCGCCGATCACCCCCGCGTACCGTTCGCTGCCCGCCGCCGCGATCGCCATCTCGAGCGCGAGCCACCCGCCGATCGACGACCCCACCACCACGACCCCGCGGGCGCCGCTGGTGACGAGTTGCTCCAGGTACACGCCGGCCAGGTCGGCGACGGAGGTCACGTCGTCCGGGAGCACGGTGCCGTTCCAGCCGGGGTGGGTCGGGGCGAGGACCTGCATCGTCGCGGCGAGGTGGTCGACGAGCGGGACGACGGTCTGCGGGCCACCGCCGCCGTGGAGCACGAGTGCGACGGATTCGGTTTGTCCAGTGGTCATCAGATGCCTATCTCAACATGTTTATCTACGGATGTTGATACGGTAGCACCGTGACGACGGATCTGGAAGCGCTCGGTCAGGCGGTCAAACGGGCGCAGTACCGCAACCACCGCACCATGGACGCCGCACTGCGGGACGTCGGCGTGAGCCTCGTGCAGTGGGATGCCCTGCGCGCGATCGACCGGCTGCCGGGAGCATCGGGACACGACCTCGCCACGGAGACGTTCCAGAGCGACCAGGCGTTCGGCACCCTCGCGGCGCGCATGGTGGAACGCGGGCTGATCGAACGCACCGCCGGCCGTGGCCGCCGGATCGAGCACTCGCTCACCGAGGCCGGACGGACAGCGCTCGAGGGCGGACGAGATCGTGCCGCCGGGGTCCTCGACGAGCTGTTCGCGCCGCTCGACACCGACGAGCGAGCGACGCTCCTCCGACTACTCCGCCGACTCACCGAGCAGGAACGGTAGCGTCTCCCCATGCTCGCGCGCCTCCGACCCCAGGCCCCAGCACTCGTGCTCCTCCTCGCGGCCGGCGTCGCGGTGCTGGTCGCCGTGGTCGCGGATCACATCGCCTGGCCGATGGCCCCGGCCTTCCCGTGGCTCCATCACGGAGACTTCTCCTACGTCGCCACGAAGGCCCAGTGGGACACGGCGACGGCTGCACGCTCGATCGCGCGGGTCGCCGTGGTCATCGCCGGCCTCTCCCTCATCGCATCGGTGGTCGCGTTCTTCCGGACGCTCCTCCTGAGCCGTCGGTCGGGCGATGCTGCACACTGACGTCTGGCTGGACGGGTGGCAGGTCGAGGAGGACCACCTCGACCTCACCATCGGCGAACGCATCGAACGGATCACGGCCGAATTCGTCCAGTCCGACGCGCCCACGGATCCGGGCCTGGTCGCCGTCCCGGGGTCGGCGCACGCTCGTTCGGTGCCGTCACTCCGCCATCGGCCGGTCGGAGCGAGGAGGGCCGTGGGCTTCGTGGTGCGCATTGCCTGAGGTCGCGAGCAACGGCTCCGCATCCCGCCCCCGGAAACGCCCACGAAACCCTGCGCGCGCTGCACTGGGTACCGCGACCGTCACCGGGACGGTCCACCGGATCCAGGAGGAACCATGCTCGTCCACAAGAAGCTCGCCGCGGCGGCCATCGTCGCGAGCACCGCAGCCGTCGCCGTGCTCGGCGGCGCGGCCGCAGCCACCGCCGTCGGCGGTGAGACCGAGACGGCACTGACCGTCTTCGAGACCGTCGCCGACGGTCGCTCCGCCATCGACGTCACCGTCACGTCCGGGGCAGACGGCGTCCCGTCGTCCCGCTCCGTCACCCTGGACGATCTGCCGTCCGCCGGGTGGTGACGGGACCCGACCCCCGGCCGGGGGGGGGGGGGGGGGGGGGGGGCCCCCGCCCCCGCCCGGGGGGGGGGCCCG
>JASCOI010000139.1 GCA_029959665.1 Microbacteriaceae bacterium PS02333 | reverse complement strand
AACGGGCACGAGCCCCGACGCCGCCCCCGGCGCCGTCGGCCGGGCGGGCGGCGCGTCCCCCCCGGACGGCACGTCCGTCGACCCCCGCCACTGGTGGGACGCCCTCGGCACCGCGATCGCGGACGCCGGCGGGCTCGACGACGTGGCGGCCATCGCGGTCGCCGGCCAGCAGCACGGCATGGTCGTGCTCGACGCCGACGGCGTCGTCATCCGCGACGCGCTCCTCTGGAACGACGTCCGCAGCGCCGATGCGGCAGCGCAGATGGTCGAGGAACTCGGACGGGAGGCATGGGTCACCAGGACCGGTCTGGTCCCGGTGGCCTCGTTCACCGGGACGAAGCTGCGCTGGCTCCGCGACGCCGAGCCGGCGAACGCAGGCCGGGTGGCGGCGGTCGCACTCCCCCACGACTGGCTGTCGTGGCGGCTTCGCGGCTACGGTCCGGCCGACGAGAGCCCGCTCGGCCCCGACCTCGACGCGCTCGCGACGGACGGCTCGGACGCCAGCGGCACCGCGTACTGGGACCCGGCGCGGAGGGCGTACGACCCCGAGCTGTTCGAACTCGCGCTCGGTCGTCCGATGCGCTTGGCCGGAGAACCCGGTGACGAGGTCGTGGTCCCCCGGGTCGTCACGCACGACACCGCGATGGGGACACTGACCGACGACGTCGACCTTCCGGGCGGCGCCGTCGCCCGCGCGGGCCTCGTCGTCGGCGCCGGCACCGGCGACAACGCCGGAGCCGCACTCGGGCTCGGACTCCGCGTCGGCGACGTCGCGGTCTCACTCGGGACGAGTGGCACCGTGTTCGGCGTCACCGACACCGCGGTGGCGGACCCGAGCGGGACCGTGGCGGGCTTCGCCGACGCGACGGGGGCGCGCCTCCCGATCGTCACGACGCTCAACGCGGCCCGCGTGCTCGAGGTGATCGGCGGCCTGCTCGGCGTGGACCACGATGAGCTCGGCGCGCTCGCGCTGCAGGCGCCGCCCGGCTCGGACGGGCTCGCGCTCGTGCCGTACTTCGTCGGCGAACGGACGCCGAACCGTCCGGACGCCACCGCCTCGCTGGTCGGCATGACCCCGGCGACGACGAACCGGGCGCACCTCGCGCGGGCTG
This sequence comes from Microbacteriaceae bacterium PS02333, assembly GCA_029959665.1. Taxonomy (GTDB): domain Bacteria; phylum Actinomycetota; class Actinomycetes; order Actinomycetales; family Microbacteriaceae; genus Curtobacterium; species Curtobacterium guangdongense. The sequence goes on along the minus strand of JASCOI010000139.1, from coordinate 8,350 downwards.
CCGTCGAGGGGATGCTCTGCGCGCTCGCCGAGGGCCTCGCTGCGGTCGAGGCGGCAGGGGTCCCGGTCGAGCGGCTGCTGCTCATCGGCGGGGCCGCGCGGAACGAGGCCGTCCGCGTCGTCGCTTCCCAGGTGTTCGGCCGCGACGTGCTCCTGCCGGAACCCGGGGAGTACGTCGCCGCCGGGGCCGCGAAGCAGGCGGCGTGGGCCCTCACGGGGACGCTGCCCACGTGGGAGCTCCGGGCGACCTCCGTGCGCGCCGATCTGCACCCCGAGGTGCTCGACCGCTACCGCGCCGCAACGCATCGCGCATAGGAGGTCGCGTTCCTCAGCGCAGACCGTCGGTGCCGCTCGGCCGTCAGCGGGGCCCGGTCACCGCACGCGAGCCGAGCTCGGAGCCGAGCATGGCCTCCATCGCGTCGTCGATGAGGACGGAGCCGGTGGACCGCGGGACCCGACCGCTGCCGATGAGCGACGCGATCCCCTGCATCGTGGCCGCGAACAGCAGGGTGAACCGTTCCCGTGCGCCCGTCGCCTCGGTGGGGTCGGGGTCCCCCATCGCGGCGTCGAGCACACCGAAGAGCTGCGCCGCCGCCTGCCGGACCGCCGGGGCGGCGGCGTTGCCCTTCGTGGCGAACATGAGCTCCATGAGCGCGGCGTCGTCGACGGCAAAGTCGACGTAGACCTGCGCGACGCGGCGGAACCGCGTCCGCAGTGACCGGTCGCCGTCGAGCGCCCGTTGCACCAGTGTCGTCAGGCGCTGGAAACCCCGCTCGGCGAGCGCGTCGAGGAGCGCCCGACGATCGGCGAAGTGGCTGCGCGGTGCGCCGTGGCTCACACCGGCGCGGCGGGCGAGGTCGCGCAGGGACAGCCCGTCGACGCCGTCCTCGCGCAGGACGGCTTCCGCTTCCTCGACGAGCACCGCGCGCAGGTTCCCGTGGTGGAAGGGCCGCGACGTCATGGCCCGAGTCTACTTCCTTTCTAGACATTGACTAGTTTCTAGTCACCGCCTAGATTGGCGGCATGACCACTGCACAGACGTTCTTGGTGTTCGGCGGGACCGGCCAGACCGGGCAGCACTTCGTCCGCCTCGCGCTCGAACAGGGCCACCGCGTCCGAGCGCTCGCCCGGACGCCGGCGAAGTTCGTCCGATCGCACCCGGATCTCGAGGTCGTGCAGGGCGCGATCGACGACCAGCTCGACCTCGACATCCTCCTGCCGCGGGTGGATGCGGTCGTCGCGATGATCGGCGACGTGGGCGCGCAGCGAGATCGGTTGGTGAACACGGCGTTCGTCCGGCGCCTCGTCCCGGCGATGCGGCGGAACGGGGTCCGTCGGTTCCTGTACCAGGCGGGCGGCCTGAGCGCGGCACCCGGACGGCCGCTGCCCCTCGGGCTGCGAATGGTCCGCGCAACGATCGCCCGCGCCTACCTCGGGCAGCACCGCGACAACGAAGCGGTGATGCGGTACCTCACGGAGGAGGCCCACGACCTCGAGTGGATGGTGCACCGCGCCGGGATCGGCTCGGACGGCCCCTCGAAGGGCACCCTGCAGCGGTCCACCGGGGCGATCAGCATCGGGACGTTCCGGGACTGCGCCGACTACACGCTCCGCACCGTCCTCGACGCCAGCGCGGTGCACACCTGCGACCCGAGCCGCTATGCACCTCGGATGAAGGCCAGCCTCACCTGACAAACCCCAGGTCAGGGCAGCCTTTCCTGGCTGGTGATCGGCCCTTCGGAGTGCTTTGCTGTCCGACATGGCCACCACTACCGTTCCCGCACTGCCGACCGCGTCGCCCGCGGAGTCCACGAACGCGGCCCGGCTCAACTGGCTGCGTGCCGGTCTGCTCGGGGCGAACGACGGCATCGTCTCCGTCGCCGCCGTCGTGGTCGGTGTCGCCGGTGCCGGCGCACCGGTCGGCCCGGTCCTCGCTGCCGGTGGAGCCGCCCTCGTCGGCGGCGCCGTCTCGATGGCGCTCGGCGAGTACGTCTCCGTGAGCGGCGCCCGGGACGCGCAGCGCACCGGGCAGGCTGCCCGTGCGGCCCGTCGGACGACCGACGCGGCCCAGCCTTCGGACATCGCGGCCGCGTACCGCTCGATCGGGGTCTCCGACGACGTGGCGCAGTCGATCGCCGCCGAGCTCGGCCGCTCGGAGGTCCGCGAGAACTGGATCGCCGCCGAGGAACGGGCCGCACAGGACGAGGTCGTCAGCCCGTGGCGAGCGGCCTGGGTCTCCGCGGCCACCTTCACCGTCGGCGGCCTGCTGCCGTTCCTGGCGACCGTGTTCGTGCCGGAGTCGGTGCGCGTCGCCGTCATCGTCGTGGCCGTGCTCGTGGCACTCGCCGCGACGGGCACGACGGGCGCCGTGCTCGGCGGCGCTCCCCGGGGCCGTGCTGCCACGCGCGTCGTGATCGGTGGCGCCGCTGCCCTGGCGGCGACGTGGCTCGCGGGCACCCTGCTCGGCGCGCACGCGCTCTGACGACGGTGGTCCGGCGTGGGGATCGTCGGGTCGCGCCGACCGGCCGTCACCGCCTGCCGGTGAGCGTTCCCCACGCACGCGCGAACGGGTTCTTCCGACGCTGCCAGCCGTGGTCGGCGAGGACCCGCTTCATCGGGTCGGCGACCCACGAGGACCTGAAGCTGAAGTACCCGCCGTCGTCCGGCCAGTTCCTCGAGCTCATCGACGCCTTGTAGACGCCCTCGTCGAGGAGGGTGACGTGCCAGTTCCAGGTGGCGTCGCCGACGAGGGTGACACCGCCGTCTCCGGCGGGCTGCCCGGACAGGTTCGTCGACCAGGTGCCGGTGATGCGGTCTCCCTCGGCGGTGACGACGATGGGGTGCTCACCCTGCCCGGTCAGGGCGATGAGCGCTGCGGTGACGTCGGCTTTCGGCGTGGGCTGCATGGGACCGATTCTGCCAACCGACCGACGGTGCCGTCAGCCGGTGTGCGCAGGCGGCGGTTCCGGCCGGCTCCGGGATGCGATGATGCATCTCGATCACCGGAACGAGAACGAGGAACGATGCCCCCGCTGGACGACCAAGGCCAGGAGGCCACGCTCCTCGCCGGGCGGTACCGCCTGGAGTCCGTCATCGGTCAGGGCGGCATGTCCGTCGTCCACCGCGCATGGGACGAGGTCCTGCACCGCCCGGTCGCGGTGAAGGTGTTCCACGCCGGCACGGTCGACATCGCGCGCCAGGAGACGGAGCAGGGCGTCCTGGCGTCCCTGCAGCACCACAACCTCGTGAGCCTGCTCGACGCGGGCGTCGTCGACGACCACGAGGGCCGCCACCGCCGGTTCATCGTGATGGCGCTCGTGACCGGACAGGACCTCGAGGCGCGTCTGGCCGTCGGGCCGCTGGCGTCCCGACACATCGCCGAGATCGGCTTCGACATGGCGGAAGCGCTCGACTACATCCACGCACGCGGCGTCGTCCACCGTGACATCAAGCCGTCGAACATCCTGCTCGTGGACTACGGCAACGACTCGGACCGTGCCAGGGCGAGCCTGACCGACTTCGGGATCGCCCTCGCCGAGGGGGTCGAACGGCTGACGGCCGAGGGCGTGACCACCGGGACGGCCGCCTACCTCAGCCCGGAGCAGGCGAGCGGGTCGGACGTCGGACCGGCGAGCGACGTGTACTCCCTCGGACTGGTCCTGCTCCAGTGCTTCACACGACGGCGGGAGTTCCCCGGGTCGCTCGTCGAGTCGGCGGTCGCCCGGCTGTCCCGTGACCCCGTCGTCCCCGCTCCCCTGCCGGCACACTGGAGCGGACTCCTCTCCGCGATGACCGCGCGCGACCCCGCATCGCGGCCGACCGGGGCCGCGCTCGTGGCGTTGCTCCGGGACGTCGTGATCGCCGACTCCTCGAGCGCCGACCACGTGGTCGAGCCGACGACACCCGTGTCGCCTCGGCCCGCCGAGAGCGGGCGCCCGACGACGCTCGACGTCCTGCCGGAGGAAGCGCTCCGGCGGACCACCGCCATGGCCGCCCGACTCTTCGACGCACCGATCGCGCTGGTCGAGGCGCTCGACGAGGACCGGGAGTGGTCGCAGTCGTACATCGCGGACGGCGTGGACGACGCCGCCCGGCACATCAGTTTCCGGAACGGGTTCGCCCCGGTCGCGGTCCCGGTGGTGATCCCCGACGGTTCGACCCACCCGGAGATGCGCGACAGCCCGCTCGTCACCGGCCCCCTCGGTATCCGCTTCTACGTCAGCGTCCCGTTGCTGCGGCACGACGGAGCCCCGATCGGGACCCTCGCGGTGCTCGACACGCGGGCCAGGACCGCGACCGAGGCCGACCTCGCGAACCTGCGGGACCTCGCGGCGCTGGCGGTCGCGCAGCTCGAACTCCGACAGGAGTCCCTCCGCTCCACCAGCGACGCACTCCCGCTCGCGCCCGGTCCACCCGCGACGGATGGACCGGTCGCCCAGGCCTGACCAGCACGCTCCGACCGGTGCGTCGCGACTACCTCGTCGCGCGCTCGACGGCGTCGAGGATCGTCGCGACCTCGGTCCTCGTGGTGTAGTCGACCTTGACGTCGGCGAACCGCACCACTCCGTCGGCGTCGAGGACGAACACGGACGGGAACGGGATCCGAGCGGTCGCGTCGGCATTGCTGTGCGCGACGTCGAACCCGAGCGCGGTGTGCGCCCGCCGCGCGTCGGCACTCGGCTCGGTGACGATCCCGATGCGTTCAGCGAGCGCGTTGCCGACGTCGGACAGCACTGCGAACTCGAGCTCGCCGTTCGCGACCGCCTGCTCGGACGCCTCCGGCGTCTGCGGCGAGATCGCGACGAGGGAGACACCGCGCTCGCGCAGCGCCGGCAGCAGCTCCTGCTGGTAGGTCCGGAGCGTCAGGTTGCAGTAGGGGCACCACGCGCCACGGTAGAACACGAGGACGCTCACGCCGTCCCCACGCGCGTCCCGCAGGCCCTGCGCGTCTCCGGTCGCCGTCAGGAGCTCGGCGTCCGGGAAGACGTCGCCCTCGCCGATGGCCGTCTCCGGCACCCCGGCAGCTCGGAGATCCTCCTGCTCACCGTCGAACACCGCTGAGAGCTCCGGCCCGATCTGCTCGGTGAACCCCTCGTTGAACGTGTCGACCTGCGTGGCGATGGACGGTGCTGGCATCTCTGGGACCTCCGGGTTCAGGCGCGGCCGACGCGGCCGTTCCACGGAGCATAAGCAGGCTCACCCGGATGGTGACCGCCCGGCGTCATCGAGCGTCATCGACGGGCGCGGTGTCGCGGACGGCGGCGAGCTCCCGGTAGACGTCGGCAGCACCGGTCGGGACGCGGAAGAGCAACCCGTCCGGCTGCTCTTCTAGTCGGACGAGTCCCATGCGCCGCAGGTACGGGGTCTTCGCCCCGGCGGCGATCCGGTCGGCGACGAGCTCCGGTGCGACGGCGAACTCCTCGACGTTCCGCCCGCCGGAGGCGTAGGACCAGTCCACGAAGTCGAACACCGGCCACCACGTCCACCCGCGGACGTCGACCCCGTCGTCGACGAGCGTCCGGACCGCTGCGATCGAGTCGCGGACCCAGGCCTCGCGGACCGCGTCGTCTCCCTCGATCGAGGTCTCGGTGACGACCATCGGCAGGCCGTACCGATCACCGAACCGGGTCAGCGACGCGACGAGGCCGTCGGACCAGCGGTCGTACGCCTGCTGCACGGTGCCGCCCGCTCCCCCGACGAGGCGGCGCGGCGAGAGGTCCGGGTAGTAGTTGACGCCGAGGAGGTCGATCGTGACGGCACCGTCGACGAGTCCGGCGAGGGCTGCCGTGGATGCACCGTTCCCGACGAGCCAGTCGTGGGACGGGTGATCAGGCGTGACCCGGCCCGTGACGAGGTCGGTCGGGATCCAGCCGATCGCTTCGAGCAGCTCGGCCTCCCCGGCGAGCGCCGCGGACTCCGTCGTGTAGAGCGACGACGCCTCGACGTGGACGATCACGGCGTCCGGGTTCGCGGACCGCACCGCCGCGACCGACTGCTGGAACCCGGCCGCGATGCCGAGCACGACCCGGGTCCACCCGTCCCACCCGGAGAGGGCCGGTGGCCACACCCCGCGGAGTCCGGCGAAGGACGCGGTCGTGATCGGTTCGTTGAGCGGGGTCAGGTGGTCGACGACCCCGGCGTACCTGGCGGCGAAGGCACCGGCGAACGAGGCGACCGCCGCCGGGTACATCGGATCGGCGAACGAGTCGTCGAGCCAGGTCGGCGTGCCGTAGTGCACCAGGTCGGCGATCACGGTGAGCCCGAGGGACGCCGCGTACGACAGTCGCTCGTCGAGCACCGCCCAGTCGAAGACCCCTGGTGCGAGGTGGACGCGCGGCCAGTCGACCCCGTAGCGGAGTGCCGTGGCGCCGAGCGACGCGACGACGTCCAGGTCGCTCCGCCAGGCGTCGTCGTGCCCGGTCAGCTCGTGTTCGTCGAGCGGCAGCATGTCGAACCGCGCGGGTGGGTACACGCAGGTGTCCTCGATGCCGGCGACGAAGGTGAAGGTCCCCGGTGCGAACGCCCCGGTGATCACTTCAACCCCGTCGTCGCGACACCCGCCACGAAGAACTTCTGCGCGAAGAAGAACCCGAGGGCGATGGGCAGCAGCGAGATCACGGCGCCGGCGAGCAGCACCGCGTGGTCGGTCACGTGCGCTCCCCCGAACAGCGTCAGCCCGGCCGGGAGCGTCAGCATGTCGTTCGAGGTCGTCACGACGAGTGGCCAGAGCAGGTCGTTCCACAGCGCCATCCCGTTCAGCACGGCGACGGTGGCGATCGCGGGCTTCGCGAGCGGCAGGACGACCTGCCAGTAGATCCGCCAGTGTCCAGCGCCGTCGATGCGTGCGGCCTCGTCGAGCTCGGTCGGGATGTCGACGAAGAACTGCCGGAACAGGAAGATGCCGAACGCGCTGGTGGCCCGCGGGATGATGAGCCCCTGGTAGGTGTTGAGCCATCCGAGGTGGAACAGCTCCACGAACACGGGGATGAGCGTCACCTGGAACGGCACCATGAGCGTCGCGATGACGAGCACGAACGCCACGTTCCGCCCGACGAACCGCATCCGCGCGAGGGCGTACGCGCACATCGAGTCGAACAGCAGCGTCAGCACGGTGGTCACGACGGTGAAGACGAACGAGTTGAGCAGGAGCCGGAGGAACGGCAGCTGCTCCCAGACGCCGGTGTAGCCGTGCAGCGTGATGCTGGTCGGGAACAAGCTGGCGGGGTGGCCGAACAGGTCGGCCTCGGACCGGAAGGACCCGCTGACCATCCAGATGAACGGCACGAGCGCGAACACGAGTCCGATGCCGAGGTACACCCATTTCACGAGGGACCCGGTGCGTGCGAGGCCGGTGCGTCGCAGGGACCGGCGGACGCCGGCCTCAGTCGACATCGTCGTACCGGAAGAGGCGCAGCTGCAGGAGCGAGATGAGCATGATGATCACGAAGAGGACCCAGGAGATCGCCGACGCGTAGCCGGTCTGGTAGTTGACGAACCCGTCGCGGTAGAGCAGGTTCACGAGCGTGTCGGTGTGGAAGACCGGACCGCCGCCGGTCATCACGTACACCAGGTCGAACACCTGGAACGACTGGATCGTCAGGATCATCGACGTGAAGAGCATGGTCGGGCGGATGCTCGGCAGGGTGATCCGCCAGACGGTCTGCCAACGGTTCGCACCGTCGAGCTCGGCGGCTTCGTAGCGTTCCGCCGGGACGCCCTTGAGACCGGCGACGAACAGGATCATCGCGAAGCCGATGCTCTTCCAGACCGACACGAAGATGATCGTCGGCAAGGCGAGCGAGGTGGACTGCAGCCAGGCGACGCTCGGCAGCCCGAGCATCGCGGTGATGCCGCCGACGAGTCCGATGTCGGGGTCGAGCAAGAATTTCCAGACCAGACCTATCGTGACGAGCGACACGATCGTCGGGAAGAAGAACACGCTGCGCACGATGCGGTTCGCGAGGGTGTCCTCCTGGAGGAGCAGTGCGGCGACGAACCCGAGGACGACGAGCAGGACGACCGAGACGACCGTGTACTCGAGCGTGATCCGCAGGGCGTTCCAGAACTGCGGGTCCTGGAACAGCTTCGTGTAGTTCCCGAACCCGACGAACGGCTGCGAGGTCGCGCCGACCGTCCAGTCGAAGAACGAGTACCAGAGCGACCGCAGGATCGGGAAGATCACGAACACCCCGAGGATCAGCAGCGACGGGGCCATGAAGAGCCAGGCCGGCTGGAACCGCAGCGGTCGGCGGCGGGTGGGGCGAGCCTCCTGGCCGGGTCCGGGGGTGAGGGCCCCCGCCCCCCCCCGGCGGGGCGGGGGGGGCCCCCGGGGCGGGGGGGGGGCGAGAGGA